>JANWKO010000206.1 GCA_025451335.1 Gammaproteobacteria bacterium | reverse complement strand
CTTTATTAACAGTTATCTTTTTTCCTTCGGTTGGGACTTTTATATGCTGATATGTCATTTAAATACTCCTTTTTCTGAAAATACGTTAAAACTAAGGATCAAATGCAAGGTATATTAACAATAATGCCGAATTTTAGTAACAATTTAAAAATAAAAATCTATTACATTTTTGTTTGGGTCAATGTTACACTTTTACCCAAAACTTTGAATTGGGGCAAATTTCAAAAAGGAAATCATAATGAAAAAAATAATAGTATGGATAGCAGGAACTTTCGCTCTTGGCTTGACATTATCATCTTATGCGGCGCTTAAAGGACCTTATCTAGGTCTGGGTGGTGGTTATGGAATATTGCAAACACCTGATCATAATTTATCCGCCATCAACTCCGTACATGTAAAAGGTAAATCATTTAGCCGCGGTGGTGTTGCTGGCCGAGTATTTGGCGGATTCAATTTCAATCAATATTTAGGTCTGGAAATCGGTTATGCGCAATACGGCCGTTCAAAATATACCTTTAGAACCTTTTTGGATCCAAATGCATCCATACGATTTTATGCGAATACGACAGATGTGGTATTGAAGGCTTACTATCCATTTTTATGTAATCAATTAAGTCCCTACATACTTGGGGGATATGTTAGCGTTTTAGAAAGAGTTAAATTGGATTTAAATACCAATATGGAATTTGAATTCGCTGATCTAGATGAAGATGTAACAGGCGTACACAAGGCACGCCCCATTTATGGGTTTGGGTTAAGTTATAGTCCATTTTGTCATTTTGCAGTCAATGCTGAAGTAACACGTGTACAACAATCAGGCGATTTTTATAAAAATGTGTCCAATTATATTCCTTATATGGATTTAGCGACTATTAATGTGGCTTATAATTTTGGTTAGAACGGTTATATTTTGCGCTTTTCTCCGCTTCAAATTCTTTTCATTCATACTACTCCTCTGTTAGAATTCTTAAAAAATTAGCAAAAACGAGGAGTTAGAATGAAGAAAGTACTAAGCGTATGCTTAATAATATTATTTTCATGCAACATGATCGCAGGTTGTACGACCGCTGAACGTCAAGATGTCGGAATGGTAGCAGGTTGTGTAGTGGGCGGACTGGCTGGTACTGCCTTTACCGCGGGTAGCCCCATGGGTACGATTGCAGGAGCCGCAGGTGGCGGTTTAATAGGAAAGGCGTTAGCGAAATAGTTTCGCTATTTCTCTTCTATTTTCATTTTTCGGTGCGCTAATGCGGGAAAATCTTCCCTAATTCTATTTTGGAATTCAAGATTGACTTCTGCAATGATCATCCCTTGATTTTCAGGTAAGCATACTTGGACTTCCCCCCAAGGATTCACAATCATGCTATTACCATAGGTTCTACGCCCATTCACGTGGATACCTGTTTGACAAGCTGCAAGGACATAAGCCAAATTTTCAATAGCGCGAGCTCTCACTAACACGTCCCAATGTGCCGAGCCTGTAGTAAAAGTAAATGCTGCAGGCAAAGCGATTAACTCCACGCCTTGTTTTAACATCAAGCGAAACATTTCTGGAAAACGTACATCGTAGCAAACCGCCAAGCCCAATTTTCCAAAGGGAGTAGGAATAACAACAACTTTTTCCCCGGGGTCGATTACTTTCGATTCTAAATAATCTTCTTTGGTTTCTCGTAAATGGACATCGAATAAATGTATTTTATCGTAACGACCAACTCGTCGACCTCTATCATCGTAAACTAAACAACAAGCAAAAACTTTATTCCGTTTTTTAGGAACTGCGACAGGAATGGTACCTCCGACTAGCCAAATCCCATGACGTCGAGCTTCTGAACTTAAAAATGTTTGAATCGGTCCATTATCAATTTCTTCTCGATGTTTGATTTTATCTGCTTGATCAAAACCCATGAGTGCAAAATTTTCTGGCAAAATAATTAGCTTAGCCTCTTGTTCAACAGCATCTTGAATTAAGCTTTGGGCCAAACTTAAATTCGAACTGATATCGTCACTTGATGTCATTTGTATGCAAGCAACTCGGTGTTGTAATGCCATAATACCTTTACCTTAGACGCGAATTTCGAACTTAGCGTCTTAAACAACGATTTTCGATTCACTCACTGCATTCACGATGGCTTGACGCACAACCTCTATCGCTATCGTACCAACCACTGTTTCTGAAGCTTCGTGTTCACCTAGTGATACACAAAAAATAATATCACCATCATATCGAGTAAAAACGGGTGAAATAGCTCGAGCAATACCGGCAACAGCCATCTTCGCTATCCTTCGCAATTCAATCTTTGAAAATTTAGCATTAGTAAATATCGCAACTAATGTTGTATTAGATGGCGGAACTGAAGGTTCTTTGCCGCCAGTTAATAAGTATTGTTGGCAATCACCAAACTCGCCATTGGATAGCTGTGCACCTGCTATGATGTCCCCTATAGCATCACGAACATCACCGACAGCATTCACAACTGCATAAGCCAAAACAATTACACCATTATTTAGTTGATATTTTGCCCATCCCAATCCCCCAGTCATCCGGGAAGATCCTGGGACAATTTTTCCAACAGAAGCACCTGTTCCTGCACCAATGCGCCCTTGCGAAACATTATTCTGCGTTGCTGCTTGGCATGCCAAATAAGCATGTTCTGCAGTGGGGAAAGCATCAGATTGAATAGCCAAATCATAGATAGCTGCGCCAGGAACAATAGGAACAACGCCTCCATTTGGCATAATTTTGCCCAAACCCTTCTCACGCAAAAATTGCATTACACCATTAATTGCACCTAAGCCAAAAGCGCTACCACCCGTCAAAACTAAACCATTGATTGCTGGAACATTTGCATCTAAATCCATACTGTGTAATTCGCGAGTGGCAGGAGAAGATCCGCACAAATAGTAGACAGCTGGAACGCCATGATCGAACAGAAATACGGAAAGACCGGTCCCCTGTTCAAGATTTGTATAATGGCCAATTTTGAGTGATTTCATGATGACCTTCAAGTTGTCCTTTTATTAAATTATAAGTAAACTTCAGGGGGCAGGAAAGACTTAATTTATGTCGACGTTGTATATTGATCGTCTGTCCTTCCGGCAAAAGGCCGTGGGCTCAGACCACTAAAGAAATTTGATGATGCAGAAGGATCCGCGAAATATGCTAATCCAAAAACATGAAAAAAATATTTTACATTTCAATTTGCACCCTTTTGCTAATAGCAACTTCATGTTACGTTTTTGCTTCTGAAAAATACCATTTCGAAATAAACGGGGTTTCTGGTGATGCCAGAAAAAATGTTGAAACACATTTGGAAACTTTAAAATCATCTGCCTTTACAAAACAAGAATTTTTACAACAAGCACCCGAGCAAATTCGCAAGGCTTTACAACCATTTGGATATTTCAAAACAAGTGTTACGACAGAAATAGCAAACACTTCTAATTTTCATTTTGCAATAAACCTGGGTCCCATCTTAAAAATTTCCAACGTAGATGTAAAACTTAACGGCATCGGAAAAGATAATTTGGAAATCAAAAAATATATCGATCAATTTCCTTTACAGCCAGGGCAAACTTTAGAAATTGATCGTTATAACAAAACCAAAGATCAACTATTTCAAATTTTGCATGATCAAGGATTTTTAAAAGCGGTTTTAGAAAAAAAAGAAATTCGCGTCAATTTAAAAAAATATACAGCGAGCATTATTTTGCATATCGACACCGGTCCTCGATATTATTTCGGGCATGTGCTTTTTAATGAAAACCCTTTTTCTAAAGCATTTTTACAGCGCTTTGTGACAATCAAAGAAAACGAGCCTTACTCCAGCCAAAAACTTTTAAAATTTAAAACGGATTTAATTAACAGCCATTACTTTCAACAAGTTGAAGCAATTCCTGATATAGATCAAGCTGAAAGAAACCATTTACCCATCAAAGTATCACTCACTCCCCCAAAATCACAGCGTTATGACATAGGTATTGGTTATGGAACGTTTACTGGACCAAGATTAACTTTGGGAACCGATTTTCGACGTGTCACCGACTCAGGACAACATTTTAATGCACAATTAAAACTATCCTCTGTGTTAAGTCGCTTAGCTGCGAAATATTATATTCCGGGAAAAAATCCTCTCACTGATCAATATACAATTGGATTAAATGTCCAACATTTTGCACCGCAAAATGGCACCAGTTTTTCACAAACATTGTCGGGTAGTTTCCAAAAAACCAAAGAGGAATGGCAAAATACATTTAGTATTAATTATCTAAATGAACGTTATCGCATCAAAGAGGAATCAACTCATATTAGCCAACTCCTTTACCCAAACGTAACAATTTCAAGAGTCAAAACAGACAATTTATTAGCACCAAAATTTGGAAATTTATTTAATTTCTCGGTACAAGGCGCCAGTCAAAATTTATTATCAAAAACCGATTTTTTTCAAGCCTAGGTGAAAGGAAAATATATTTTTAGCCCCACTAATAATAGTCGAGTTATTTTTCGCGGTGACTGGGGTTACACTGTTGTCGATAATTTAAATCAATTACCGCTGTCGATGCGTTATTTTGCCGGCGGCATAGGAAGTGTACGAGGCTATCCTTACAGCAGTATTGGACCCGGAAAATATTTGCAGGTTGGTAGCGCTGAATTTCAGCATAAAATCATTGGCGATTGGCATGGCGCTGTTTTTTATGATGTGGGCAATGCTAGCAATGAATTTAATAGTAATTTTAAACGCGGCGATGGATTAGGTTTAATTTATCAATCTTTCATTGGCCCAATCAAACTTTATGTCGGCAGAGGATTATCCAACCCTGGCAAACCTTTAACTGTCGAATTTAGCATAGGCCCGGATTTCTAATGCGTTTTTTAATTAAAAATTTATTTTATTTAATTTTATTGGCTTTGATAATTGGCTTGGGATATTTCCTAGTTAATACAGAGACCGGATTGCAATTTATTACCAAAAATTTATCACACTTTGCTCCGGGAAAATTAGAAATTCAAACTGTTAAAGGAAAATTATTAGGTCAATTCACTTTAGAAAATATTTCGTATCAAGACAAAGAAATTCTGGCAAAAATAAAGACTTTAGATTTGACTTGGAATCCTAAAGAATTATTTCGCAATAAAATTGTTATTGAAAATTTGACCTTAAATAATGCCAACTTTCAAGCCCAATCATCCAACAAAACAGATTTTAATTTAACTATCTTACGATATATTGAAGTAAAACAATTTGTGGTAAATCACTTAACGTTTCAACAAAATAATGCGCGAATTGAATTTGATGGCAAATTAACGCAAACTTGGAATGCCACTTGGAAAATAAACATCCCAGAACTCAATCAGTTTATACCGAATAGCGGAGGCACTCTCATTAGCTCTGGGAGTCTTTCTGGACCTTTATCCGCCCCTGCCATTACTGCTAATTTTCAAGGAACAAATCTTAACTTAACTAATTACAGTATCAAAAAACTTGATGGCACAATAAACTTTAATCCAAATGAAAAAAAAGAATCGTCGTTATCTCTCTTAGCTAACGATGTCAAAATAAATGATCTCACCTTCAAAAATCTCAATTTCGACATCCATGGTCACATTAAAAAAGAAAATAATAGTTTGATTGCAAGCTTAAACATGATGCTATTGAAAAAGCATTCTTTATCTGGTCAGTTTATCTTGCCTAACTTTTCCGGTATCACTGACTTTAACCAACCTCTTCAAGGTAAAATCATTGTTCAATCCAATTACCTCGATTGGCTACTTGAATTTATCCCTGAAATCAAAAATCCTAGAGGCAATTTACAAGGTACGATTGTTTTAGCGGGCACCATGGCCGCACCAACAACCTCAACTGATTTTAAGCTTAATGAAGCGTCTGTCATGTTGCCTAATTTAGGAATTACATTGAATAAAATTGATTTACATGCTGAACATCAACAAAATCAATTAATAAATATTCAAGGTAGTTTTTATTCTGGAACAGGACAAGGGCAATTAAACGGGACTGTTGATCCAAAAAATAATTTTTCTACTGTCTTGAATTTAAAAGGTGATAATTTATCAATTGTAAATTTGCCTCAATATAAAATTTTCATTTCACCCGATTTACAAATCAATTTATCTAATCAAATACTCGACTTGCAAGGAAAAATACTCATTCCTAAAGCTGACATTACCCCAAAATTAGATGGAAATGCCATTACACTTCCTAGCGAAGTCATTTTTGAAGACCAAGCAAAATCTATCACATCTTTACCGTTTGATATTGCTTTAAAAATAAATTTATCTCTAGGTGAAAATATTCATATTGTCTTTAATGAATTAAACACCCATCTAGGCGGAAATATACAAATCACACAAAATGCTAATAGCCCAACAACGGCGATAGGTGAATTTTATGCGACAAAAGGCACCTATCAAGCGTATGGCCAAGCATTAAAAATTCAAGAAGGTCGTTTAATTTTTACTGGTGGTTCCATCATGAATCCAGGATTGAACATTCGAGCAGTAAAACAAGTAAAAACTGTCTCTATTGGTGGCAAGAGTAGCTTTAACGAAATGAAAAATGAGTTAAAACCCATTTACGATGGCATTGAAGAATTAACAGTGGGGGTACAAATTGATGGGACATTTGAAAAACCTAATGTTTCTTTATATTCTAATTCTGCACAAATTAATCAAGGTGATATTTTATCTTACATGATCTTCGGTCATCCACAATCACAAATATCAGATTCAGAAAATCAAAAGTTAATCAATGCTGCTTCAGCCTTGAATTTCAGTAGTAAAAACCCGATAAGTCGCGTAGTCAATGGTATTCAAGATAAATTAGGGTTAAATGAGTTAGCCGTTCAACCGACAGAAATATTTGATCCCAATACAGGTAAAGTTGCATCTACTACTTCGTTTGTGATTGGTAAACAAATTTCATCAAAACTATATGCACATTATAGTGTAAGTTTATTTGCGCCAATATCAATCTTGAATTTACGCTATCAACTCAGCAAACGTTTTGCGATTCAATCAGAAACAAGCACCATGGACAATGGCGCAGATTTATTGTATTCAATTGAGCGAGATTAAATTGTGCGTCGTATTCTCTCAAATTCCTCGCACGGGTATTCTCGTCGGTCACACCACCTCTTCCTTCATCAACCATGCCGCCTGCCGCCTCAGTCATGCCTCTACAGCAAGCTGCACCAACACCAAGGTTATACCCATGCGACAGTCTCCATGCTATTCAAGTTTCCCAAGAACATGAATATGCAGCATTTTTGACTGTCGCACTTCTATTTAGAATTTGCCAAGAGCCAAATGATGAGATTGGGCCTTTGACTGCGTATTAACTGTGCTTATCATGTTGACCCGCCTCTAGGACTTTTAGGTAATGGATGTCCAGTATCCGACGGGGATGATTGTGAAAGGGATTGCTTAGCAAGGAGGAACTTAGATAATTCGTCAATCTTTAATGTAAATTCAACCGAAATACGGACAGAGATTTTTTCAAATCTTTCATAATTCTCTGCATAAAGTTTTTTAAGACCTTCGTCTGAATAATAACTACCTCCCGTCAGATCTTTTTCCATTTTGTAATCAACCGGTTGAGGCAAAGACTTCAAAATTCCTTCCAAGTCTTTTGGTAACACCGATATCTTATATGTAATAATATTTGATGATGCATCTTTTGCTGGCGAAGGAAAAAAAGTTGAAGAATATTTTGTAAAGACTGCTTTTGAATTTGTTTCATCCACTATCTCAGGAGGAAAAATCGTAGCTAAATATCTCTGTACTGATTCAAGTCCTTGATCTACTTGCTTGGCTTCTGCCACAGCTCGTTCCAATTCTAATTGTTGACCTAATCCCACATCCAGATCTCTTTTCCTTCATAATCATAGAAGATAATCATCTCATCCGGATCCTTACCATCATGATCATCACGTCCAGTCACCGCTATCACATGCTCAGATACTACAAGCTTTGAACTAGTGCAGATGAAAAGATCTCCAATGAAAAATCTTTTAATTTCTTTATTTGATAAATCATAAATTTTAATATGGTGGTCACTTGACGAAGCACTAGAAATTCCAAAAACATAGTTACCTTGGACAGTAATATCTCTGGCTCCCGAGATGTAGCTCAGATGGCCGCCTATATCGAACAATTGATGATGAGTTTGTTTTTCAAGATCCAATAAATATACATAAGCAGGTCTGTTAGTGTCGTATGCATGTGCTTTGAATTCTTTTTCAAATTCTACTAAACAAATTAATTCATGTTTCGATGGTAACATTATCAGTTTACCAACATATTCAATCTTATTGTGAGCATTTTTAGCTTGAAAATCATAAAGCTCTTTGATAGCACCTGTTTTAAAATCCAACTGGCTTAATTTTCCTTTATCATTTGAAATTATTAAATAGGTACCATCAAAAGCCATGCAGGTGAGTTTATCTTTAAACTTGAATTGTTTAATTGAGTTTCCTGTCGTGATATCAAGAATATCACCAACGCTTTCTTGATTTTTTTATTAAAATAACAGCAAGCAATTTTATCTGAATCGATAAACAAATCTTTTCTGTACTAAAATACGCAGGAAAAGTCTGTGTAGACTTTGATCCTAAAATTAATTTACCTTTACTAGGTTCTTCTGATCCCAGTTTTGTTTCTGGTGGTATTTCTCGAGAAACTAAAGCCATATAATTATCCTCTTCGATTAATTCTAAATTTGATTGATCGAAAATTGTCTATAAATAATTTATTCTAGCCAACCGATTTTGATGTTTTTTTTTGCCACAAATTGCACATAAAATTATCATTAATTGATTTTCCCGAACGCCTGTGGATAAGCAACTGATTAAAATACGATGCTTTTCCACGCCAGGCACCAAGTTTTGTGTTTTATTTAATCATCATGTTCAGTTATCGAATTTTATTGCCTATAAAAAGCCCTCTTCGCTAAAGTCTTATCATTATTGCCATCGGAATCATCGCACGATATATCAGCAAAAATTTGCAGAAAAGAGTCTTGCTTTGACAACTTTGACAACTTTGACATGCTTGGATTGCATTAAGAAAAATTTAAGTTAAAATCTGGTATGTCGTTTAACAGGATATTTTTACAATTCGCTAGCCCAAGACAGAAATCAAGGAAGAAACATAGCATGCAAAACATTAAAAAATTGGGAATAAAATTGATATTAATCTGCAGTTTTTTGACACCTGCATGGGCTGTTGATTCCGTTGTCACAGAAGATTTGACACCGCCGTCTCCTGAAGGCGCTATTCCTGCTAATGGGATTCCTCCATTGAGTTCAATTGGTGCTCCAACTCCTGCGCCTTCTAGTAGCGCGACGCCCCCATCTACCCCAGCACCCATGCCTTCGCAGCCTTATGGCGCGCCTCCGCAACCCTCAGCTGTTTCCCCTTCCTCAATGCCGTCAACAGGAACTGCACCTTCATCAGTCGTTCCTATCCCACCCCCATCAGCTACACCTCCACAACAGGGAGCTCCGACAACCAAGATTATACCCATGCCGCCGAAACCAACTGCACCAAGCGCTTTTAATAATGAAGAAGAGCCGAATGATGAGATTGGGCCATTGACTGCGTATTAATTAGGGATGAAATTCTTCTGGTCGAAGCCTTTAGCTGCTGAATGTACGATTAATAGCTATTCTCTTACAGATTCAAGAACAGATTGACTCGCTTTTTTCTCAAGCACTTCCCGTATCACAAAACGTGGGCGTTTTCTGACTTCCTGATAGATGCGTCCAATATATTCGCCTACCACCCCCAACCCTAATAAAACAATTCCTAACAAGAAGAACATAATAGCGAATAAGGTAAACACTCCTTGCACTTCTGGACCAATGATTAAGCGACGCAGAATCAAAAACACCACGAATAAAAAACTAAAAAATGAGACTGACATCCCAATCATGGTGAATACTTGCAGTGGAAATAACGAAAATCCCGTTACCAAATCAAAATTATAACGAATTAATTTATAAAAATTATAATTTGAGGTGCCAGCAGAACGTGGTGCATGTGCAACACCCACTTCTGTGGGATTAGTTGCATAATTTAAAGCCAGCGCCGGAATAAATGTTGTAGCCTCACCTGTCGACGCCATTAAATCCACAATCCGACGTCGATAGGCACGCAACATGCAGCCTTCATCTTGCATTTTTAATTTTGGCATCATCCATTCGCGCATTTTGTTATGGGCTCGTGATACAAACAAACGCCATGCATTATCTTGCCGCTCTTGCCTATGAGTGTTGACTACATCATGGCCCGCTTCCATTGCTGCGACTAATTTCGGAATTTCTTCGGGAGGATTTTGCAAGTCAGCATCCATGGTAATAATAATTTCGCCACGAACTCGTTCAAAACCCGCCATGATTGCCATGTGTTGGCCGAAATTACCATTAAATTCAATGACTCTTATTTGATCTGGGCGGCGTAAATGAAGTTCCTTGAGCATTTCACTGGAGCGATCTGTGCTACCGTCATTGGTTAAAATAATTTCATACGACTTACCTAATTTATCCAATGTTTGAGTTAATCGAGAATACAATTCTTCTAAATTTTCTTGTTCATTGTGAATAGGAATAACTATGCTCAAATAAGGAAAATTAACTGACATGCTCGAATACCTTCAACTTGCTATAATGGGCGGGGATTATACTGTACAATATACACTAAACTAAACTGATTTTTTATTCTGAAAAGCTTTATGACTCCAAAAAAAATTCGCGAAATTTTTCTGCGCTTTAAAAAAGCAAATTTAAAACCTACTACTGAATTGATTTATCATACAAATTTTGAATTACTTGTTGCCGTTATTCTCTCGGCACAGGCCACTGATAAATCCGTAAACAAAGCCACAGAAAAACTTTTTCTCGTCGCCAATACTCCGGAAAAAATATTAAAATTAGGTGAAATGGGATTAAAAAAATATATTTCTTCAATTGGGTTATTTAATAGCAAAGCAAAAAATGTCATAAAAATGTGCCAAATGTTGATTGAAAAATATCATTCAAATGTTCCACGTGATCGCGAATCGTTAGAAGAACTCCCCGGTGTGGGAAGAAAAACAGCCAATGTAATTTTAAATACATGCTTTAAAGAACCTGTTATTGCGGTAGATACTCATATTTTTCGCGTCGCTAATCGAATTGGTCTAGCAAAAGGTAAAACCCCTTTAGAAGTGGAAAAACAATTAATGAAAGCCATCCCACATGAATTTTTACATGATGCGCATCATTGGTTAATTTTGCATGGACGCTACGTCTGCACTGCACGCAAACCACATTGCCCAGATTGTTTGATCAGAGACTTATGCGAATATCCGGATAAAACCCCTGCAAATTAGGCCTTAACATGCATTCATCACAACGCAATGAATTACGCCAAGCATTTTTTACCGCATGGCAAAAACACCTAAATAAACAACCTATTGAACCATTCGAAGCACAAATTATTGAAGTTATTTTGCAACATCCTGAATATCATGAATATTTAAATAATCCTGAGAAATATCGAGACAAGGATTTTCCCGAAATTAATCCTTTTCTACATTTAAGTTTGCATTTAGCCCTGCGTGAACAAATATCTACTAACCGCCCTCATGGCATTAATCAAATTTATCAAACACTTTGCCATCAATTTGCGGATACTTTGCTAGTTGAGCATAAGATGATGACTTGCTTAGAAGAAATTTTATGGGATGGACAACAATCTGGTATCATGCCAGCTGAGCAAGTTTATTTGCAAAAATTAAGTCAAATAATAGCGCTTAATTCAAACAATTCGGTGATAAAAGATTAAGCCTGAATCAGGCAGCTCACCCCTTCTGCGGAAGATT
>JANWKO010000205.1 GCA_025451335.1 Gammaproteobacteria bacterium | reverse complement strand
TGAGCAATTTTTTACTAGGTTACTTATATTAACAGATAATGAAATAGAAGATGATGGTATTAAATCATTAATTTCGATAATAAAGAAGGATGAATTATTTAAAGTATATACGAAATTCAATCGATTTGGATTAGAAACTTTTAAAGAACTTATTAATGCAATAGCAATTCATGCTGACGAAGATTGTCTGGATCTGTCAGGCTTGTATGTAGATGACGATACACCTGAAGGAATGGAAACATTACAAGAGTTTGTTAATCAAAGTGATAAATTTTCAAGAGTTGTTGTGGAGGGAAAATATTATGATAAAAAAATATTATCTTCGGATGCAGTAATTCCACAACAAGCTGCTCGACAATCTGAATCTCTAGTAGAAGTTCCTAAAAAAGACATGGAACAAGTACATTCTCTGGAGGATCATGAACATGATATTAGTGAAGTAGAATCTGCGGAACAATCTGATAAACTTAGCGTGATAAAAGCAGAAACACCAGAGCAGGTT
Source organism: Gammaproteobacteria bacterium (assembly GCA_025451335.1). Taxonomy (GTDB): domain Bacteria; phylum Pseudomonadota; class Gammaproteobacteria; order DSM-16500; family DSM-16500; genus JAJPGW01. The sequence continues at coordinate 9,236 of JANWKO010000205.1, read as the reverse complement.
AAAACACCATTTATCCATCAGGAAACTACATTTTCGTCAATATCAGCAGAAGAACACAAATGTCTTGTAAGACAGGTTAATCATCTAGATATTGCAGTAGCAGATATTAACCAGGAGATTGGCACAGGGGTAGATGTAAAAGCAAAATTAAAGTATATCTTAAATCGTCAACGACTTAAGGATTTCATGGAAGAATTTGAACGTGAATTTTCTTCATTTGCTGAATGTTTCTTTTTGGCATCGGCTCAGGTATTTCAAATAAAAGCAAATAGAAAATGTGCATTGATCGCTACTTCAGGTAGCGTAGCTAAATCAGTCTGTGGAAGCATTCCTATTGTCGGTTCTAGCTTAAGTGAAGCTTCTCAATGGGTAGCACAAGCAGCAATATTAGTTATAGAGAAGCAGCGTCTGGGACATTTTAATCACGTTAAAAGAATTTTTTTAAGCAGTTCTAATATTAGCAAAATTGCTCGTCTATTATCAATTGAATTAACGCTGGCTAAAGAAGTAGAAATTGCAGGTATTAAAGAAATTGAGTACGAGGGTTTGTTAGCTAATATTAAAGTATTTTTTGAAATGGGGAAAAATCTTGCCGAAAAAATTTGGAAGGATTTAGTTACTAGTGATACGACTGGAGTAAATCTGACTCCGGTTGCTCAATACGCTATGTTTTGCAGCGCTTTAATATTTCAACAAATTCTGTCTGGTGATAAAAAAATTGATTATAGTAAAGATATAATTCCACAGCTTGTAGAAATGGCAACGGGTAAGCCTTTTTCGTCAAAAGAATTATCTATTGAATCGGAACCTGAACAGGCAGCCACGGCTCTAGATTTACAAATGCAATCAGCCGAACAAGAAAAAGATAGATTAGAAAAAGGTAAATTTGAAAAAGAAATTGAATCATTGAAAATTGCAAAAATGGAAGAAGAAGAAAAAAGAGAGCAGGCTGAAGAAAAGCTCATCAAAATGCAGGCTGAATTAGAAGTTGCAAAAATCAATTTTGATGAAACGGATAAACGAAACCAACAAATAAGACTCGGACTTGAGGAGCGATTGCAAGAAATTGAAAAGCGATTAGAGAGATCAGAAAGATTGACTTCTGTTTCTAGCGACAAATTAAAGAAACTAGATGTCTTAGATGATTTATTGACAGAAATATCAGATGAAAAGAGTCAAAAGAAAGTAAATACTAGCGCACACGATAAATTAGAAACCGGACTGGCTCGTTTGCATGAAAGAGATAAAGAAGTCCATCTTAGTTTAATAAAACAATTATCGGTGTTGCAAGAAACCGTTCAACAACTTCAAGAACAGCTTGATGAAACCCATGAAGTGCAGAAAAAACATGGGTCCTCTTTTTGGTAGTCAATAAAATCAATGTACTATTTCAAACTTGTCCTCTACGATTGCCGGTCTTGATTGGTTTTTTAAATGAGCATTATTGCATAACATTATTGTATAACCATTGATCATCAGACTATTTATTGGTAAAATGTTGAATTACAGCCTATTTATTCATAACAAACTAACGTTATCATTCGGGGGGTTCGATTTATGCTCAGAGCCATTGAGAAACCTAGATTTAAGTTCAATAGAGCCATTGAAAAATTTTATGGAGGAAGTTTGATTGTTGGCTGTGGATCAAAGCCGCATGGAAGACATGGAAGTATATTCGATTATTGGGATGATTATTGGTTGGGAAAGCATCATAATTTGCATGCCAACCAACGGCAGTTTTACTCAGTTGATCTTAATACTGATAGCTGGTTTGGTGATATGCAACCCGATTTAGAATGTGATGTTAATCATTGTCCCGCAAGTTTAGACAAAAGATTTGATTTTATTTGGCTTGAATGTTTAACAAAAAATGTATATCTAGCAGAATCAAAAGATGAAATTATTTTTGCAAATTCAAGAATGGAAGAAATGATGGCTGATGCTGCCGTTCTATGCATTACCGGATGGTATCCTAGTCGACATAAATATCAGATTAAAGGGCAAATATATGATCTTCATCAGGATAATCTTTGCATATATGTAAAAGGTCCTGAAAATGTTAGTCCTGCACTTATTTTAAAAAGTCTCGATACGGATGCACTAAAACTTCTTGAGACGTATAAATTGGATATTAAAGATATAAATCAAGAAGTATACGATGAAAAGGCAAATCAGAATTTTATAAAAAATAAATCATTACAACTCATAAGTAGACGAATTTCAGAATTAGAGTCGAATATCGATGAAAGGCGTGACCAACCAAGTTTATTAAATTCACAAACTTTTATGAACAAAAATGCAAGATTGTTAGGACTCAAAAAGTTACATCAGCAAATTTCAGACAAAAATCCGTTGATCAATTTAATTGAATTAATCGAAGTAACATGCATTCTTCATCCCCAACTATTATCAGGAATAGTTCATCACCCTACTAAGGATTTATTAAATCGAATAATAGAAATGGAAAGTTTTCACTTGGAGTGCTGCAAGCTATCTAAAATAAAATCCTTGTGTACTATATAAGATATTATTAGATTTAGACGTGTTCATTCTGCAGATCTGCAGAAAGAACACAAACAAAGTGTATCATTTAAATGTAGTAAACAATTAATAATTAAGTATTAATACCGTATGGTTTATAAAAGAACATTTTTGTATAATTTGAAAATGTATGATAAAACACAAAATTAAACCAGTTATTTGATTCACAACTAGCCATAATGGTTCTATATGTCTAAACAGACACACTACGACACGCGACTTCCAACAACACTCTTCCAATTTATTTGGAAATATTTAAAAACTAGAAAACTGTATTTATCGGGCTTTGTTTTGATTGCTATCATTTGGGCAATTGAAATGTCTTTGAGTCCTTATTTATTAAAATTAATCATCGACGGGGTTGCGCAAAATCCTCAAAATCAAGCGAAAATGCTGGCAATGGTATTAATACCGGTGATTATCTATTTTTTTATGTCAATTGTCATGAATTTAACGTTTCGCTTTCATGATTATTTAAATTTACGATTATTACCAGAAATAAGTGCAAACATCGAAAAGGACATGTTTTTATATTTGATGAATCATTCCTATACTTTTTTTCAAAATCATTTCGCTGGCAGCTTAGCAAGAAAAATTTTTGATATGGCGCAAGGTGTAGAAAGAATTATAAGTACCATCAAAGTGGCAGTTTTTCCTCGAATTGTCGCGCTAATTATTTCCAGTCTTGCTTTGTTTTTCCTAGTTAAACCGATATTCGGAATCATATTGTTCGTATGGACTTTAATATTTGTGTATTCCTCATACATTGTAACAAAAGGATCAGAAAAAATTGCGAGGGAAGAGGCTGAAGAATCAGCAAAATTAGGCGGAGTAGTGGTGGATTCTGTTTCGAATGTTATCAGCACGAAACTCTTTTCTAACATCGATAATGAAGTCTCGTATCTTAATAAATACCTCAATACACTTATTAATGTTGAAAGAAAATTAATGTGGAAAAATTTAAAAGCTAATTTTATTCAGGGTTGCTTCGTTACTGTATTAATCGGATTAATGTTAGCTTTTTTACTGCATGGACGTATTCATGGTTACGTGACACCAGGTGATTTTGCTTTTGTGTTAGCATTGTCAATATCTTTCATTTTGAGTTTAGAAGATGTTAGACAAAGAATGTTGGAATTTACTAAGGTAGTAGGAACCTGCAATCAAGCGTTAACCTATATTAGAATTCCACATGAAATAACAGATGAACCTAAAGCTGTAGCTCTCAACGTATTACATGGTGAAATTAAATTTGAAGAGGTAAGCTTTAAACATACAAATGCAAAAGATGGATTATTTAAAAATTTAAACATTACAATTCATCCAGGAGAAAAAGTAGGGTTAGTGGGATATTCGGGCGGTGGCAAATCTACTTTTATTAAATTAATTTTACGTTTGTTAGATGCGCAATCTGGTCGTGTATTAATTGACGATCAAGAAGTAAAGAAAGTGACTGAATTTTCTTTGCGAAAAGAAATTGGAACAATTCCGCAAGAACCAGAATTATTTCATCGTACAATTATGGAAAATATTCGTTTTGCGAACCCCGAGGCAAGCGATGAAGAAGTGATTAAGGCAGCAAAAAAAGCCCGATGTCATGAGTTTATTTTATAAATGCCAGAGTGGTATCAATCGCTTGTTGGCGAACGAGGAATTAAATTATCTGGCGGTCAAAAGCAACGCATTTCCATTGCGAGAGCATTTCTTAAAAATGCGCCTATACTATTATTAGATGAAGCAACATCCTCATTAGATTCCATAACTGAACGCTATATTCAAGACAGTTTACATGAAGTCATGAACAACAGAACTACCATTGTCATTGCTCACCGATTATCAACATTAAAAGATATGGATCGAATTTTAGTTTTCGTGAATGGAAATATTGTTGAAGATGGGTCTTTAGAAAAGCTATTAAAAGATACCAACAGTCATTTTTACAAATTATGGAATATGCAAGCGGAAGGATTTATTCCAAGTATACCGAGTACGTAATCATGAAAATTTTTTTAGAAACAAAAAGATTAATAATAAAAGCACCTGAACTTGATGATTTAGATAAAATTTATATGCTTGATTCAGATCCAGACGTTATGCGTTATATCGGCGATGGTTTACCACGGTCTAAAGAAGAATCACGAAATTGGTATGAAAAATCAATTAATCACTTCGAAAAATATGGATTCTCTTTTGGGTTGGTGTTTGAAAAAGAAACAGGTGAATTTGTGGGAAGAGCTGGTATTAATTATAACGCTTATGATGATACACAAGCTGATATAGAAATCGGGTATCGCGTGTTGAAAAAATTTTGGAATAAAGGATATGCAACTGAATTAGCAGCTGCTTTGATGCAATGGGGATTTAATAACACAAAGATTGAAAAACTTTGTGGTTTCGCACATCCAGATAATAAATACTCTCGTCGGGTTTTAGAAAAGGTAGGAATGCAGTTAATCGGTTTAGATGAATATGCCGAGGAAGAAATTATTCGATACGAAATATTGAAACATGATTTTATGGAAAATGAAGGCAAGAAATATGATTTAATTGCGAAAGGATTTGCAGATTTACGAGATTCGTTTGCCACTGAACAAAAATATATTGATTTATTTATGCAATATCTGAACCCAGGATCTCACATATTGGACGTTGGTTGTGGATCGGGTTTTCCAATTGCTTCTTATCTGCTGGATCATGGTTTTGAAGTTACTGGTGTCGATGCTTCAAAAGAATTGCTAAGAATAGCTAAAGAGAAATGTCCAACCATGAAACAGATCTATGGAGATATAAGAAAAGTTAATATAATTGATAAATTTGATGGAATCATTGAATGGTGGTGTTTTTTTCATTTGCCAAAAGAAGATCATGAAAAAATGATATATCGAATTGCAGATTGGTTAAAACCCAATGGTATTTTGGAGTTCACATCAGGTGACACAGAATTTGAAAGTAAAGACAGTGCTATGCTTAATCAAGAATTATGTTTTTATAGTTTACATCCAGATCTTTATGAAAAAGCATTAAAAGAAAATGGTTTTCAAATCTTATTAAAAGAATATGATCAAGACCAACATTTAGTTTGGATTGCAAGAAAAATTACTTGAGAACAATTATATGGACGATAGAATATTTTCTAAAATAACAACACCTAGACTTATTATCCGCCCTATTGCAAAAGATGATGCTGATGGTTATTTTGCTTCATAACAAGCCTCATTGAGTGAATTAGCTCCTCATTGGAGTTGGGTTAAAACCGATGAAACTGTTGATGATATTAAGAAATTTATAAATGAAGCAATTGATTGTAATAATAAAGAATGTGCTTCGGAAATGTATTTTTCATTAGTTTCACGAGAAGGTGAATATCTTGGCATGTTGTGGTTTTATGAAATTAACTGGTTTGTGCCTAGTTTTGATATGCATTATTGGCTTGATTCTAGAGAAACTGGAAAAGGCTATATGTCAGAAGCAGTTAATGCTTTAACACGAGTCTGTTTTGATTTATATGAAGCTAAACGCGTGCAAATAATTATTTCTTCGTCAAATGAAAAAAGCAGGAAACTTGCTGAAAAATTGCAATTTAAATTTAGGGTCTCTAGGCAACGGGCGTAAATCACTCCAACCATAACCACCACGATCGTAGGAACAGACGCGGGAAAATTTCGCTATTTCTCGTTGGACTAGAATCCAGCTTATTCCCGGATCGCCAGATCCCGTTTCTAAGATGACAGTTGGAATTCCTTTTTTTTCTTGACCCATGCAGAGTAGATTAAAGCGATAACCACCCATATCAATCAGTTCACCTATAGGTAATGTTTTATTATCATTTTGATTTATTTGACTAGATTCGAGACGTGAGTATAGAAAATCAGGTAAGCGAGACATATCATTCTGAAGCATGGATTCTATCAATTTGTTTTCAGCAATGTTGACTTCAGAATAATCCTTTGGGTTTCCTAATTGATTTCCATTTACTGTAATATCGATACCTGTGTCGAGTTTGACAATGATATTGGGTGAAAGATTGATAATTTTACCTGGTATTCTTGTAAGGGAAGTATTGTTTGGTGAAGGTAAATAGATAATTCTATCGCCTATTTCAAATGCAAGTGAACTAATACTAAACTGAATTGACAGTAATGCAATAAAACATATGAATTTTGGAAATGTTATGTTCATAAATTAACTATCGATATAGATAAGATTCGGTTTGCGATTGTAAAAGAAATAAATCCCCCATGTCGATTTACCTCGTTTTGTGTTAATTTTTAATAAAGTTAAAATAAAAATTAATAATATTTATTTATCATTTTACTTTATTAATTATAAATGATATAAAAGGAAAAAACGGAGGCTTATACATTAATGAGCAAATTTATTACAAAATGTCCTTCTTGTGATGGTTTCAAGTTACACGCTATAAAAATTGAGTGTTCCGATTGTCTTACAACTTTTGATGGAAAATTTGACATTCCAGTATTGCTTAAACTCTCGGAAGAGAATTTGAAGTTCATTTTAGATTTTGTAAAATGCTCAGGCAGTTTAAAGGAAATGGCTAAACAGCAAGGTGTCTCCTATCCTACATTACGAAATCGACTAAATGAGCTCATTGATGAAGTTGAAATTTTGCAAAGCAATCAACAAATGCGATCCAAAACCGAAATCTTAGAATTATTAGAACAAGGCAAGATTTCAGCGAAAGAAGCGGCTAAATTGTTACAACAATTATGAGGTATTTTCAAATGAAAAAAGATGTAGAAAAATTAACTGATTTACTTAATGAAGGAAAGATTTCCGAAGGTGATTTTAAGTTATTATCTTCAGCACTTGTGAATCACAAATCAGGAATCCAATCATTATTGTCACTTACAATTAATCCATTTCAAAAAATTGCTGGTACCTCAGCGTTATTAATTGGTCTGATCGTTATTTTTATGATGAGTTATCTAGGAGTAATCGCTAAAGTATATTTTCCTGGAGTCATCGATTGCTTAAATTCAGCAGTTGTAAAAAATCCTCGGATACCATTAAGTTTTTCTGTATTACTATACCAAAATATAATCTGCTGGTTTGTATTGAGTATATTATTTTTTATTGGTGCGAAAATTTTTCAAGGTAAAAAAATTCGTAGCATAGATTTTTTTGGAACTGTTGCATTTGCACGGTTTCCCTTTTTATTACTCACAGTACTAATTAGCATTATCCAAATTGTAAATCCAAGTTTTATGAATATAGATATTACCAAGGGTATTCCAAGTCACATGTCGTTTGGCATGATTTTATTTAGCTTATTCGCAGTCGGGTTCGGGGTATGGCAAATAACAACGTATTTTTTTGCATTGAAGGTCTCATCCGGTCTAACTGGCAGAAAACTTTGGATGATTTTCATAACAGCTATAGTTTTAGGTGAAGCTATATCATGGCCCTTAAATAATATTTTCATTTGATAATTCTAAACTTTAAACTTTCATTATAAAATTTCGGCTGTTGCGCTCTCTTGAGATGGTTCAATAGCCGAATTTGGGATAATGTATTTATTTGATTGATGGCGTCTATCTAATGTCTATTTTTGGATTTGTGAGTGATAGATTCCTTTTCTTTTAAGTCAGCGAAAATAGAATACAAAGCTCCAGAGAGGCCTAATGACGCACCAGCGGTGATAGCAGGAATAATCGATAGATGCATGTTTTCAGGAAGGTGTTCGATTCCGTCGACAAGTCTAATCCCGTCGATAAATTCAATTCCAAAAGCAGCAAAAATTCCTAATAATGCGCCTCCAGTGATACCTGACGTTGTCATCGTAATAAATTCAAATGGGTCTGCTTTTATAGCTTTGCCAAGATAAACAGCTTCGCTACTAATATATTTGGATGCATTGCTTGCAACCCGACTGATTTTTTTAGTTGCATTTAACATGTTTTGAATTTGTGCTGTAGAAAACATTAGAAACCTCATTGTTAGATGGATTTTGCTATATTTTAATTAATTCTCTTAACCACTGATGTCCAGAATCACCATGATCTACCCATATGTTTTGGAAAGCGTATTCTGCTCAATCCGTACACTTATGTCCATGAAAGTATATATAATTGTTTACTATTATTTACTCTTTTTTTGGTGCTTAACTTGAGAGTTATATCAACTATCGGGTTTGTGGGTTTATGAATTTTTAGATAAGAATGGAATAGCACTTAAGGTACTAGCAGACGTTTCTTATGTTGCATGTAAATCTTGCTGTGATCCTAAATACGCTCGAATTGTATTTGAAATCAATGAAATGTATGCTTTATACTTCCTAAACTTTTGGGCTAATAAAATGAAAAGGTATAAAACATGAGGATAATAAAAATAGCGATTCTACTTTTCGTCATTGTTTTATCTACCGTCTGCCCATCTGCCCGACCCTCTTATGAACCTAATCATAATTCCGTGAGCATCCACCCCATTCCGGAATGGTACCAAGATGCCAAGTTTGGCATTATTATCCATTATGGAATTTACAGCATCCCAGCCTGGGCACCATTATTTAACCCTGTGGGTAAACTTTTCACTAAAGAATTTTTCACTAATAATCCTTATCCAGAATGGTATGCCAATACGATGCAAATTAAAGATAGCCCTAGCTACCAATACCATTTAAAAAATTACGGAGCGGATTTCAAATACGATGACTTTGCTCCACTGTTCAATCAAGA
>JANWKO010000204.1 GCA_025451335.1 Gammaproteobacteria bacterium | reverse complement strand
TGACAATTAAAGTATGCCAGTTATTTTCTGATAATGCTTTAGAAAGAGACTGTGCCATGTGTCTAAAATATAAATCGCTTTGAATAATATCAAAGGGTTTATTGGGAAGTGATTTTATGAGCGAAATTGACTTCGAAAAAAATGAATGCAGTGGTTTGATAATATTTATGAATTTTGTTTTGATTGAAGAATTTGAAATTTTATTGTTTGAATCGTTTTTTTGAATATTAATTTTATCATGAGTATTTTTCTGATTTGATTTTGCAATAAGAGCCTGGTTTTTCCAGCAATAAAGTTTGATTCCTTTTTTACCAAGTATTTCTGCTTTTGCTTCATCATCTCCTGAGTGAATGACTGATACTAAACCGATTTGTTTAACCCATTGCGTCAAATGAGTTGTATTTAAAAACTCTAAGCCGCCACTTCCAGGGAAAATAGGTAGATCACTGTTGAAAATAAGAACATTAAGATCTTTGTCTAAAGTCTTACTTATCAAATTTTCAACTTTTAGATTCTGTGCAAGAATTTCTGATGTAGGGTGTTGCATATAGAATGCTCAAATTAATAGAAATAACATTAATCATTTTTTGAGCACTATTTTTACCTGTTAATGAATAAAGGTCAATAAATAAATTAGACTTTGACATATAAGCTAGATTGAGTCGTAAAAACCTATCTTCAAGTATTATAGGTCGCTATTATCGTTGATTTATAAAGATATGAAATGCTAAAGATTTGTCAGTTTAAGCTAATAAAATGTCTATAAATTCCTATATTTTTTATTTCTCAAGATAGAAGCACAGTCGAGTATTTATTATAAAATTTACAACAACATTGCAATAAGCCTCTCTTAAGGCTTTGTGCCCTGAATGAAAAGCTTCAATTTCATGTACAGACCAATCTATTAAATTTGCAGCACCTACAGGTCGAACCCGAATATTTGCGAAACCTATTTCTTTTGATAATTTAGCAATCTCTGACAAAACAACATCTTTTTCAATCCAAAGAGGATCATTCTTTTTGTATTGTTCAATAAAATTGATTGTTTCAGTTGAGGTTGAATGTTTGGCACCAGGCTCAATAAAAATTGCTTTGCCGCCTTTAACTAAAATGCGATGAATTTCAGAAAGAAATACTCGATAATCATGCATGTGATGAAGTGAATCAAAACAACAAACATGACCAAAATTGTTTTCTTGAAAAGGCAGTGCATGGGCATCGCCTAATTTGAATTCCCATTGGGATGCTTGAACTCTTTTATCAACATATTTACGCATTTTTATTGTTTGTTCGGCACCTTTGTCTAAGTCAATTGAGAATACTGAATAATTTAGTCTCGCTAACCATTCAGATATCCATCCAGTACCACATGCAACATCAAGAACATTTTTATTATTCATATTTTCATCAAAACATGAAAGCATTAATCCGAAATCAAATAACAATCGTCCAGAAGATCGGGCAGATCCAAAAGGCTCTTGTGTAATAACTATATGTTCATGAGAGAAGGATTCTATCGAGTCATTAGAATCAAGAGGATTAGAAGACGTTAGCATCAGTAAGCTCCTTGCTATTTATTTCATGATTGATATATTTTCAATATGTTTTTTGCTGTTTGATCCCAAGAAAAAAGTTTGCATTGATCCAATGAAAGATTTTTAAATTGTGTGCGACAATTTTCGTCATTAGATAATTTAAGCATAGCTTCAAAAATTTCAACTTCGTCGAGTGGGTTGATCAAAATACCTGCATTTCCTACAACTTCAGGAATAGAACTTACATTAGAAGAAATCACTGGGGCACCAAATGTCATGGCCTCAAGAATAGGTAGGCCAAATCCTTCAAATAAAGATGGATAAACAAACCCAAAACAATTTTTGTATAGCCATTGCAAGTCATCATTCTCCGTGTAACCGAGAATGTGTACATGTTTCTCTAATCCAAGATTTAAAATCAATTTATCGAGATCATCATTTAACCAGCCACGTTGGCCAGCAAATACAAGTGGTAGTGTATTAGGATCTATTTTGCGTAGTTTTGCATAAGCAGTTAATAACCGTAAAATATTTTTGCGAGGTTCTAACGTGCCAACATTTAACCAAAATTTTTCTGGAAATAAATAATTATATTTTTGCGGTCTTTCTAATAATTTTGTTTGCACAAAACGACATGCTGGATGTACTACTACAATGCGACTCTCAGGAAAATGGGGAAATATTTTTAAAAAATGCTCTCGAGTATAATGAGAAATTGCAATAATCAAATCAGCATTTAAGCTTGCTTTAAAAATACCATCGAAACATGCGATACGATTGTGTTCAGTCGTGCATTCTGGATGTTCAATAAAGCTTAAATCATAAAGTGTATAAATAATTTTAGTATTTTCTAATTTAGGAGGACAGAAAAAATTATTCGCATGTAAAATATCAATATTGCCCAACTGTTCTTCAACTTTATTAATCGGAGATTTCCAAAACTGCTTAGCTTCATGAATATTTGTATGACTGAGTCCTGATGTGAAATTAGGTCCCTGAATTTGACAAGTTGTTGCATATTCATTATCCCAGAAATGATCACCAAAAGTAGGGTAAAGGATATATTCATTTTGTGAATCGTGAATTGCTAAATGTGTGATTAAGTTTTCGGCAAAAAAACCACAACCTGCTTTGTTAACCCCTGTTTGACTAATATCAAATCCGATTCTCATTTTTATTATTTCCAGGCAATACTTTCTTGAAAACTGCTAGCTAACCACGTCAGGGTAAGTTTTAGCAACGATTTGTTAATCCATTTGTTCCATCGAAATGCGGCTTTTATTGTTTCAATTGCCACGGCTCGTCTAAAATGTAAGGGAAATGTTGCTTCATTATATTTAGACCGAGCAATGACATGAGAATAATTCATGAGCCAACGATCAGGTACAGATTTAAAATGCATTTTTAACATGTCATTAATTTCTTTATGAACCTTTTCTTTTGAACCCAGTGTTTTTGTGTCTGCATGCAGTCGGGAACCAGATAGTAATTGCGAAATATGGGAAAAATGTGCTCCACGATTAGCTAGTCGCAACCAGTATTCATAATCCATACAATATTGTAGCTTGTCATTCAAAGCGCCAAAACGATCTACTACATTTCGCCTAAAAAATACAGCAGGTTGGCAAAGGTAACATACCTCTTTGAGTCTTTCAATGTTCCAAGTCTCTGTATAATAGGTTTCCATAACTTGATCATTGCTATCGATGTGGTTCGCATGGCCATATACCACATCCACTTCTGGGCAAGCTCCAAAATAATGGGAAATCGTTTCTAAAGCATTAGGGTAATAAATGTCATCTGAATTTAACCAACAAATGACATCACCAGAAGCTAATTTAAGACCTTTATTGACTGCATCAGCTTGACCATTGTCACGTTCAGAAAACCACCGAATTTGTGATTCATATTTTTTTAAAATATCCAAGGTATTATCCGTGCTACCACCATCCATGACGATATATTCAAGGTTTGGTATATTTTGTGATAATACGCTTAGAATGGTTCTTTCAATGAATTGACCTTGATTATAAGAGGGAGTTATAACTGATAATTTTATATCCATTATTATCACATCCTTGCGTTGTTTGTTATTACTTATTGCTAATTTATTATTTTACAACTAGAGCTGCCTCTTTAAAAATCTCTAGATATTCTTTTGCCATGTCTAATGTGGAACCAAATAAAGCGAGACGTTCTTTGCCCAATTTGATTAAATTCTGAATCAAGTCGGGCTCATTTTCTATGCGTTTAATAGCATCTGCGATCGCATCGGGCTTTCTGGGATCGAATAATAAAGCAGCATTTCCAGCGATCTCTGGCAAGCTTGTCCGATCACTGCATAGGACTGGTTTGCCAGCAGCCATTGCTTCAAGTAAAGGCATGCCAAAGCATTCATAAAGTGAAGGAAAAATAATAGCTTGGCAACCTTTAACTAAGCTTGCGAATTCTTCATCAGTTAAATATCCAGGCATCATAATACGATCCTGCATACCAAGTTCGCTGATTATTTTTTGCAAAGTGCGTTTGTTTTCGCTGTCACTACCAGTGCAAATTAATTTAAGTGTAGAGTTGGGATGATTGCGACAGTATATGTTAAAGGCAGCGATTAATAATTGATGGTTTTTATGTGCCCAAAAATTTGCTGGAAATAAGAGAAAATTTTGCTCCTTAAGATTAAAACGTTTTAAATTAGCTAATATTTTATTTTGTGATATATCAGGTAAGCGATGCGCTAATCGAATATAAATTGTTTTGACCTTATCCGATAATATGGAGCTATTTTCAAGAATAGTTTTTTTGACAAAATCTGAAATACAGACAAGTTTGCTGGAAGCTTCACAAGCATCGTCAAAATTTTTCTTGCGTTCATAACGCTCAAACTCTGTAAAAAAGAATGGGTAGTACTGCGATTGCAAATCATAAATAACAGAAACAATTGGAATATTTAAAAACCGAAAAAATGGAGCAGTAAAAGGGCAAAACAGCAGATCCGCTTTAATCAATTTGGATAAGTTTGTTTCATGTAATTTTTTATATCTGTTTTTCAGCCATAATTTGATTGATCCAGGTAATAAAAATTTTAAAAAAGGTGCAGCTAAAACAGCTACAAAAATTATCGATAAATTGATAAATGAAATAGCAGGCCGACTGGTATTAATTGTTTTTATATTCGGTGCTTTTATTGCGCTCAGTTCGGCATAATTTTTTTCTGAAGCTAATAATATGAACAAATCCTTTGGTGATATTTTTGCCAACTCTTTGATGAGTTGCAAAGTCATAATCTTCGCACCGCCATTGTCACCACCAGGTAATATAGGAGTGAGATCGACTGCAATTCTCATAATACAGATCCTTCTATCATTTTAAAAAACACCGCATGATACGCATTTTACTTCGTTTTTTCTAGTGAAAATCTTGTTAATTGTTGAATTTAAGATTGTTATTGTCCATTGATGCTGCCTAATATAAACTAAGGTTCCCTATTTATACTACTGAAGAGAATCAAGCGCGATGAATAAAATGGATAAAATTTATGTAGCTGGTCATAGAGGATTAGTTGGCTCTGCAATTGTGCGACATCTTTCAAATGCTGGGTATACAAACATAATTTACAAAACCCATGCCGAGTTAGACTTAATTGACCAACAGCGAGTTGATTCATTTTTTGCTCAAGAAAGACCTGATTATGTATTTCTAGCAGCAGCGAAAGTAGGAGGTATACACTCAAATAATACCTATCGTGGCGAATTCATCTATGAGAACTTAATGGTCCAGACTAATGTCATTGATGCTGCTCGTCGTCATGGGACGAAGCGCCTATTGTTCCTTGGTAGTTCTTGCATCTATCCGCGTAACTGTCCTCAGCCTATGAAAGAAGAGCATTTACTTACTGCTCCCTTGGAATATACTAATGAGCCTTATGCAGTTGCAAAAATTGCAGGTATTAAACTTTGTGATGCTTATAATAGTCAATATGGCACAGATTTTGTATCGGTTATGCCGACTAATTTATATGGTCCAAATGATAATTTCGATTTAGAAACCTCGCACGTTTTACCTGCTTTGATACGAAAAGTGCACGAAGCTAAGTTAAAAAAGAGTCCAAGTGTAACAATATGGGGGACAGGTACACCTAAGCGGGAATTTTTGCATGTCGATGATATGGCTTCTGCCTGTGTATTTGTTATGGATAAAATAGGTTTTCAAGAAATGGTGAACATTGGTTCTGGAGAAGAAGTCAGTATCCGTGAATTAGCAGAGCTAATTTGTGATGTAGTTGGTTTTAAAGGTGATATTGTTTACGACAGTAGTAAACCCGATGGAACACCACGTAAATTTCTTGATACATCTCGTTTGAACAATTTGGGATGGAGTCCACAAGTAAAACTTAGGGATGGATTGGAACAAACTTATCAGTGGTTTGTAAAGGTTAATCAAGAGGAATCTCTGGCTGTAGTTTGATAATAAAGCAAGACTGTAATTATGACTAAATTTTGGTTCAAATAATTTTACGTTTACTATTTTGCAATGCAAACTGCTTCATCACATCAAAAAATAATGCTCCGTGACTAGAATTAACAATTGATGAATTTTCTTCTAAAATAATAACATCTGCTTCTAAAATGGAATGAATGGAATGAGGATTGGTAACATCGACATCGTTTGTTACGGGTTCTTTGCCGTATACATAATCTGTTTTATACAATTTAAAATATCGATAATAACTTACATTAGAAAAAATGTGATTTGAATTAAAAATATCAATCAATTGATCGAAAAAACTTCCTCCAATGAAAATAGCTTTAACTGGTTTTTGTGAAATATTCTTATTTTTATAAGTTACACTAGGCACGGAATAATTAAAGTCTGGACGCATTAAATTAAGCAAGGTATTTAAATCTGTATCTGAACCTCTGGGTTCATTTGTCATAATGTAATTGAAACTGAGCGGTTTCAATTTAACATGTCCATCAAGATTAATTGAATTAATAATAGCATTTGCAGCTAAAGTAGAACCAACTTGATTCCAGTGT
>JANWKO010000203.1 GCA_025451335.1 Gammaproteobacteria bacterium | reverse complement strand
TGATGATATCGATTCTGATTTAAAGAAAACATTTGGAACTAAATTTATTCAATGTGATCAGAACATAGATTTGTTTTCAGAAGATGGATTAAATCAGGCAGTAGACTCGCTTAGCATCAAAATCCCTATGACAGATCAGCATGATGATGTAATCAAGCCATTAATAAGCATAGTGTAATCTTTATTTTTTGTTTAGCGCTGAGTATTTATTTTAATACTTAGCGTTTTTATATTGCATTTATAGCGCTTAGTCGCATGTTTTTTATATTTACTTAGCGCTGATAGTTATGTGTCATTAGCGCTAAGTAAACCGAGAATTATTCTAATTTAAAA
Organism: Gammaproteobacteria bacterium; assembly: GCA_025451335.1. Taxonomy (GTDB): domain Bacteria; phylum Pseudomonadota; class Gammaproteobacteria; order DSM-16500; family DSM-16500; genus JAJPGW01. The sequence continues at coordinate 25,438 of JANWKO010000203.1, read as the reverse complement.
GCATTTGCCATACTGTTTTTCATATTGATTGTGATTTCTTTATAAGCTTGTGCGTCAGAATGACCTCTATCAATAGCCATTTGAAAAAATGTAATGGAATTCTGAAATCTTTTTAAAAGCAATTCATTTTTATCTTTACCCTTTAAATGCTTTGATTCTGGATTAGTTAATGGATTACTTAATAAACTTACACCAACTTTGAAATATTCATGTCCAGGAGATTTAGATTTTTTTGAAGTTTCTTTCACATTTTTAAAATTTTGGCTATTTCTGTCTTGCATATTCTACCCTGCTGTTGATTATATATTGCACAATTCTGGTTTGTCAGGGAGCTTCGACTGTCAAATTTCAGACAAGAGACTCAGTATCTTCCTGACTTGATATTTAAAGAACAGCTTATCATTGCTTGTTATAAATATCATCACTTATTTTCTAGGCTTTTGTGGCCCGGAAAGAATATGTTATAGTTGATTTATTAAGAGAAACCTATGGATGGACTTTTTTTAAGTTGTAAGGATGCTTCATGATAAAAGTTCTTTTCACCGTTTTCATTTCAATTTTCATTTATTCGATAAATAGTACTGCCAATGCTGATACATTTGATGATTATATGCAAGGTAGTAAAAAGGCATTATCGCCAAAAGAAAAGCGTGGTTATCAATTATTTAAATCTTATGGCTGTGCTAATTGCCATAATGCTTCTCATAAAAGTGCTAAAAACCAATTAAATAGTGTTTGTGTCACTAATTTTTATTTTCATAATGGCTCCGTGAAAACGTTGAATGAAGCTATTGTATTAATGGGAAAAAAACAATTAGGAATAAAAATTCCTGAAAAAGATGTAAATGATATTGTCTATTACTTAAACTCATTAATCAATTCAGCTAAAAAATAACTCAATTTCGTTCGAGTTAATAAAAATGCAACATCCCCATTTGTTGTTGATTTCAGGTATAATTTTATTTATGGTGCATGTTCCTCCTAAATGTACCCCATTTTTTCATGGTTAATTTCTTATATATAAGGAGTTAGTATATGAATACCCCCAAGAAGTTGATTGGAATTACCCTTGCAACAGCTGCTGCTATCTCATTTGTATCCGCACCATTTACATCAACCGTTGCTCAAGCGCATCGTCATGATGTTAAATGTTATGGTGTTAACAAATGTAAAGGGCATAGTGCATGCAAAACAGCAAACAATGCATGTAAAGGAAAAAATAGTTGTAAAGGTAAAGGTGTAGAAATGACATCAGCAAAACATTGCAAAAAAATGGGTGGATCAGAAGAGCCCATGTCCAAATAATAAGAGTTGTTTTATGAGTCAAGAAGTGCGCGCATTCGCGCACTTCTTTTTTATGTAAATCTGGTCTTTGCTGAAACTTCGCTAAGCTTGAGGCAGAAGATTAAATTTGAGGACAGTAGCAGTGTCTTATCTCTCTAATAAACTCCAACTGGGATTTGGCTTAGGACTACGAACAGATCATTATGAAACAATTTTAAATGAAAAACCTTCGATTGATTGGTTCGAAATCTTGACTGAAAATTATCTTGTTTCAGGTGGCAAACCTATACATTATCTCGAAAGAATACGTGAATTATATCCCATCGTTATGCATGGGGTTTCCATGTCGATTGGCAGTACAGATCCATTAGATTGGAATTATTTAAAAGAAATTAAAGCATTAGATCAGCGTATTGAACCTAAATGGATTTCAGATCATTTATGTTGGACAGGAATGAATGGGAAAAATACGCACGATTTATTACCATTACCTTATACAGAAGATGTTATTCAACATGTTGTAAATCGTATACAACAAGTTCAAGATTTTTTGGGAAAAAGAATTTTAATTGAAAATGTTTCAAGTTATGTTACATATAATCAATCTATAATGAGTGAATGGGATTTTCTAAAGGAAATCAGTGAGCAGTCTGATTGTTTAATTTTATTAGACATTAATAACATTTATGTCAGCTCTGTTAATCATGAATTTAACCCTTTAGATTATCTTGATGCCATGCCTGCCGATCGAGTACAGCAAATTCACTTGGCAGGACATTCTGACATGGGAGATTATATAATTGATACTCACGATAATAAGATTATCGATCAGGTTTGGAAATTATATTCTGCTGCCTTACATCGTTTTGGCATGGTTTCGACGATGATAGAAAGAGATGATAATATTCCACCATTGAATGAATTAATAGTAGAATTGAATCAAGCACGACAAATTGCCAAACAAATATTAGCAGAAACTACAGTATGAATGAACTTTTAACAATTCAAAATTCATTTCAAGATTTTTTAATTCAAGATGATAAAGAAATTTATCAATCTATTGTGGATACTGGAAAAGTGTCAGCAGAAACTCGCTTGGAAATTTATCGTAACGCATATCGTTACCGCTTAATTGATGCACTTGCAGCAAATTATCCTATTTTGAAAATTTATATTGGTGATGACCAATTTGAAGATTTAGGAATTGCCTATCTTGATAAATATCCTTCGAATTTTCGTTCCATTCGTTGGTTTGGAGACCAGTTAGTCAATTTTTTAAATGACAATCTTCCATATAAATCATTTCCTTATTTATCTGAATTAGCAAAACTCGAATGGGCAATGACTCTGACTTTTGATGCTGCAGATAGTGAAATCATTGACATTGAAACAGTAAAATCCATTCCTCCCGAAGATTGGGCTAAGATGCGATTGCAACCTCACCCATCAACATATTTATTATCTTTGTCCTGGAATGTTGTGCAAATTTGGCAGGAATTATCGGAAGATCAAGATCCACATGAACCGATTCAAAATGATCATCCTGTTAATTGGCTATTATGGCGAAAAGATTTAATTAATCAATTTTGTTCACTAGATAATGAAGAAGCTTGTGCAATTGAAGCCATGTTAAAAGGTTTAACTTTTAATGAAATTTGTGAACAGTTATTACAATGGTTTGATCCACAAGATGCTGCTATTCACGCTGCATCATTTTTGAAAGGATGGATAATGTCTGGATTAATTTCAGGAATCAGTTTGGGAACGGGGTCAAGTCTTGAAAGTTGACAAATGCTATAGTCAACTTTCAAGATTGACACCGACTCCGAACCTGGTTAGCTTTTCATTTCGGAAGTATGCTGCCACAAATATAGCTTTGACCCTAATCAAGGAGAATACGATGGATAAGTTTATTAAATCAGCAATAATGAGTGTTTTTGCATTATCAACGGTAAGTTCTTTCGCTGCGACTGCTACTTCTGCAACAGAGCAAAATATGGAAAAATGCTATGGAATTGTCAAGGCAGGTCAAAATGATTGTGCAACTGCTACGCAATCATGCGCCGGTTCAGCTACAAAAAATAATCAACCTGATGCATTTCTTTTTCTTCCTAAAGGAACATGTAATAAGATTGTCGGTGGAAGTCTTTCTCCAATGAAAGAAAAGAAGTAAAATAGGTACTGTTGACAATTCTATTATACTAGCTGCTAATCTTTGATTTGAAGCATTTGGCTGCACATTTACAAACGAAGTAAACTGCCCCTGAAGTAGTACAAAAAACTTGTTCGTAAATCAAAGATTGCAGCTCAGTTTAGAAAATTGTTAACAGCAAACTCTAATTCGAGATTTTATAAGGAAAATTTATGCGACGGAATTTTTTAAAGCTTATATTGGTTCTTTTCTCTTTTTTTACTTTCTCTGTTCAAGCAGCTGATACATATACATTTGATCCTAATCATTCTTATGTTCTTTGGCACATCAGTCATTTTGGTTTTTCAAATCCTTCTGGAAAGTGGTTTGTAGCAGATGGCAAATTAGTTCTGGATGAGACGAAACCGCAAAATAGTAAAGTTAATGTCTCTATTCCAGTTGCTTCGATTGACACCGGCATACCTGAATTAGACAAACATCTTAAAGCCCCACTTTTTTTTGATGTTGATAAATATCCTACAGCGACTTTTGTCAGTGACAAGATAAATGTTACTAGTAAAGATTCAGCTAAAGTGTATGGTATTCTCACATTACACGGAGTTTCTAAACCCGTTACATTGAATGTGAAACTTAATAAAAAAGGGATTAATCCAATTAACAATAAAGAAACGCTTGGATTTACAGCAAGTGCAACACTCAAACGGTCTGACTTCGGCATGTCAACTTTATTACCTGGATTGGGTGATGATGTGAAAATTGAAATTGAAGCTGAAGCCAATAAAACTGCTTAAATATTGTTAAAGAATCTATCGTACTAAACAGATCATTTAGCAAGGAGATTTCCGCTGGGCGCTCTTTCATGTAATGAGCGCCTAAAACAGATGTCTTACCTGAATAATTATAAATGATTAATCATAAGGATACATTTCATGAAGTCTTTTGACTATAAACCATTAGAAAATAAATCAGAAGAACCTACTTTTAAATCGGATATCATTATCCTTCCGACCAAAGAATCAAAAGAATATGAAAGTGATATTTTAAATCTTAAAAATAGCATAAAGTTTAATGATATTAGTTTAGTTTCTCGTGTTTTTAATCATGCGGAAGTGGGGAAGAAAATACGCGAACTGATAGATAGTGCATGGTATCTTTTTCCAAAAAATGATATTTGTAATGAAGAATTACAGCAATTTCTTGCAGAATGTCAGAATCATTTAGATTTTGACTCTATATTTGAATATGATGGTAAGTTAAAGTCTTGGATAATACAAACATTACCATCTATAAACGCTCTGTCTCTTGCGCATAGCTTGCATGTTATTAATAAGCTTGTTTTCCGAGCTATTTTTGATGTAAAAAACGATCATATTCAAAAAGAAATGAATAATTTTCTAGGCGAATATGTATTAAATGCTGAAAAGCAATTTAATAAATATACGGTTCGTGATTATTTAGTTGGTGGAATGTTGCAGTGTATTGCAGGAGCATTTACTCAACATAAAAATGGCAATTCTTATCCATTATTTGCTGCCGCAGTGGGTAAAATTATTTCTTTGCAAAATCAGTGTATAACTCATTGTCGTGCTAAATTAAATAAATTAAAACTTGCAGCTGATATAACACTGGCAGGTTCATTTATGCATATGGCTGCCAATGATATTTACTTGGATAGTGAAAAAGCTTTTACAGCATTATTAAGTGATTCCTATAATTATGGTCAATTGAATGCATTTTCAAATTGTCTTGATAAGTTAATTGATGTCGTAAAAAATCCCACTATAGAAACATTGAAAAATTTAAATGATATACACAGTGATGCACCAGGTGGAATTAAACCAGTCAAATTAATTTTTGGAAGTGTATTAACTTTTGGTGGTATCGGTACGATTGCATTGAGTATTGCAAGCATACCAGTTACAGGTGGACTTTCCGGTTTAACTGCTTTTTCTGCTCCAATTATCGGTGCTATAACAGGAGGAGTAAGTACAGTGGGTGGCGCTAAATTAGTTTATAATGGGGTTGAAAAAGATTACGCTCATACTTTATCTGTGTTTAGTTCGAAAGTAAAAAAATCTATTTCAGATGCTCCATCTGAGGAAAAGCAACGTTTATTGGTGAATGGTTAAATTGATTTTGGTGATGATTTCCGACTCCCAAATCCTCAATGAGTTAGTTTATTTGGAAGAAGGTTCAGTCGAATGGTTATGCATAGATAGGGCAACTTGACGTTGCCCTTTAATACTGACGGCGATTATTTATTCCCAAATTCCTAGTCTTGGCAATTGATGGAAAGTATTCCAATGTTCTTTTAGTTTTTCTAAATGTGGCGAAATGCTTAAATCCAAAGGATCGCTGATTTCCTTGAAAAGCTGACACAGGATTTTTTCTTGGTCACAGCGACTGTCATAACCAAAAAGATTGAAGCCAAATCCTTTGGGCTCATATTTTTTTGCGATAAATTGTTTTAAAGAAGTTAACATTTTTTCCGTTGGTTCTCCGTAGATTAAGGCGCGCATTTTATCTGCGCGGCTGCCTGTGAAATAGGTATCATCTCTTAGAATTTGGAATAATTTTTCAAGCGCATTATTGGGAGTAATAGGAGTAGCTAGTATAGCGCTGGCAGGAATAGGGTCTTGATAGGCATATCCGGTAACTATACGAGCCACGGGTGCGGGTAGTATTTGTTTGATTCCTAAGTTTAGTACGGATTGAGCAAATGACTTTTGATCTATGGTTGTTCGTATATGATGTTTGTGTTTGTTTACTAAGTCGACTAAAGATGTGTTCTGTAACCAATTATATGAATTTGGTCCAAGCAGAGAAATTCTATTACTGTGAGCGATGCCGGAATGTGTAACCATTGTTAATGGGCACTCAATAGCAACATCTTTTTCGTCCAACATGACTGGTAATGTAAATGACAACCCAGTAAGTTTTAATTCCTTAACAAATTCATTGCCAAAGAGATGAATTGCTGTCGGTTGGAGCTTCCAAAAATTTTCCCTCCGTTCATAATGAGGTGGTAAAAGAAAACCTATTTGGCCAGGTAAGCATTGGATATTGTCATAGCCACGATTCTCCGCGCCAAGACTTTGACGAGTTAAAGGAAATGTATCCTTATCATATTTATATAAAAGAGGTTCTTGTAACTTTAATCGAGCTTCTTTTTCTTCAAGTTTCCATAACTGACTGTAAGCACTGATTTCCTTATGTTCATCACTAGAGGATTTCTCATCTACGTCTAGCAATATTGTTGGATTGAGTTTTTCACCAACGCAAAGTAATGTTGTCGGATTGAGTACACGGACAGCTGCTTTATTTAAAAATGGAGAAAATAAGGGTGTAATCGTATCGTTTTGAAAATTACATTTTAAAACGAGATTATGCGTTCCATTTGTACTATCGTCGCCTTGAATAATAAAAGAATCATCAGTCAGTCGCTCTAAATGCATGATATTGGTTAGACTAAAAGGTAATTTGGCATTTTGATCTTTAGCTAAAGGATCAGTGTTCTTAATCTGCCCAAAGAGATCGTTAAAATCTCTATGATTACGGCTGAGATATATTTTTTTGGCAATTTTCGCTTTGCCATCTTGTAGTTCAAAAATGAAAATCATGGGATCTCTGCCATGTTCATTTAAATGAGGAACGGCAAAACAGCTATGATTTAAACGAATGGCTTTGGAAATATCAAAACTACCGCTTTTTTCTTGATAACCAATACGTTTATTGTGTATGTCATCAATATCTAGGGTAAAAGGTGATGAATGAAGGAAAATGATAGAACCATTAATTTTTAAAAGTGTTGTTTTTCCATATCTATATTTTAAATATGATGGTGTAAAAAGAGTCGAAGAATCATCAAAAATAACATGTTCGCCTTTTGGCTTGAATGTGTCCGCGTCGATTATTTTTAGTTGACCTCGGTAAGTCTTTTTTGATGAAAGCGATGAGGGTTTGTTTTGGTATATTGAAAAAATACCAATCGTATTGTCATCAAAATAACGGGTTATTCTGTGTTCGGTTTCTTCTAAATCATTCTTTTCAATATTAAGAACAGGATTAGTAGATTCTTTTTTGGCTTCACGTGCATTCATTTTTTAGCCTCGCCAGCAATTTTGTGTGCGCCAATTATACATATATTTCAGAGCGAGACAATATTTAACTGCTATGATGCACGTAGTCTAAAAATAAAGCGGTTCTAGCTACAAATAAAGTCTTATTGATTGAGTAAGGGCTTTATTATGCTACATCGGAATTAAGCCAGCAAATGTGCTAAAAGATGAGTGTTAAATCTGAGGCATCAATTTCAGATGCCTCATTCTTGCCAAGAATTATAACTTACATGAAGTTGAACTTTTATGGTCTGACGTAAGATCTTTTTTTAGATTTTCTATGACAACATAAGCGGCACCAGCGCCATTATCACGATCATAAAGTCTCGCATTTAAGGTATCGCCGTTCATGTCAATTTTCATTACTCGTCCTTGCAAATATTCAAAATCTAAGTTTCTACGCTCGGAAATAATTTTTTTTGCTTCATCGTAAGTCATATCTGAGTGTGCTTTCGGATTAAAAAATCCATTGCCTAGTGCCTTTGATCGATTAAATAATCCGGCTAATAAAGCCGCTTTATCAAGACCTTTTATAACGATATTTTCATAATCGACATCCGTTTTTGGCGCGATTTTTTCTTCTTTTTGTTCAGTTTTATCAAATTCTTTTTTTTGTGCTATGAAGTAATCGCGTATGTCTTTATGACCAAAGTCAGTGGCCAAATCAATCGCATGTCCCATAGGCGCATGTAAATTCAAATGATTACCGAATAAATCATTATAATCCCAATATACGGTTAATAAACCTTGTTTTTGTTTCAACTCTAATTCTGCAAATTCATTTTGTATCGTTTTTAAATTTCCGAGTTTTAAAGCAGAAGCAAAGATTTTAATCGCTTTGGATGATAAGTCATATTCTTTCATTCTATCTTCGTATACAAACATGCGTCCGATTAAATCATCTCCGCCTATGTAACTATATTTATTTGGCATTTTGGGTTCCTCGAGTAATAAAAAAATGAATCATAAATATTTTTGAAATGTAAAAATACCGTATTTAATACAGATGAATTGTTATTAGATAACAAAAAATAGTCGAATTGAAAAAAATTAGATCATATACTAAATATAGAAACAATTGGTGATTCAATTTAACTCAACGACAATATAAATTTCATACAAATATTTCATTAAATAAAATCAATAATTACAAAGCTAATGTTTAAATATTAACTCGGGACATAAAGTTTTTGTTAAATTAACATTGAGTTTAATTAAAATTGACTTAAAAATTAGTCTTGTTAGAATTTCACTAATTCAAAACACCTTCGACGTAAAAAATCAAAAAATTACTGATCAAGAGATAGTTAATGGATTTAGTGGAAAATCAAAATGATTAACAAACTTTATATTTTTATTCTACAAAAACAGCTGCATATTTTATTAATTGCTTTTTCTGTATTTATATTTTTGTCTAACCCTGTTATGGCAAATGAAGATAATCATTATGCTACTGAATTTAGAAAAGCAAAATTCCAATCCTGTGACACAGTATTTCATGAAATTGAAGACGGATGTCACACCATGTATTGCCGGGATTTTCTCACACATGCTTGGGCAGAATGCTGGAGACGAAGTATGAATTCCGCATTAGACAAACGATTATTAAAATTAAAAAAAACCGATATAGTTGAATTTCATTTTGAAATGGATTTACAAAAAATATTTAACGAAGCTACACACAATCTTTGTGGAAAAAACTGTGATGGAAATATGAGAGGCATTTCTTATAATTTTTGCCGGGTTGATGCCTATAAATATCGTGTTGCGCAAGCCATTCAAATAAATAAAAATCAGCTTACAACTCCTCTAAAAGAAACAATTCAACCAGAAAAAACGCGTAAAGAAAAAGATAAAGATACAAGCTTATATAAAACATTTTCTGAAAAAATTTGTAAAATGCCGAAAACGGTATGGGATGGTGGAAATCAGCCTATTGATTGCGAAAATAAAATTTTCAATGAACTGAATAGTTTTAATTTCACTGATGATGTTTGTGATTTATCGTAAATTGTTTCTCGACACGGCGTCCTTATCCTCAAATTTATTACTAGGATCTGTTGAAGTTAGACCCTAGTAATAAGAAATAAAAAAACTCATTCATAAATTATCATGATATTTTTAGTTTGTTAATATTTAGGGTTGGCTCTTTATTATTATGTTCCTTAAATTTAGTTTCCATTTTATCAGTTACAAAACCCATAATAGTTACAGCCGACATCACCCGTGCGCCGCGTGGTATGCCTCCTTTAAAAAAACCATATACGCCATGTTTTGCATAAAGATCTTTAAGTCCACCAAAAAAACTGACAGGCTTATTGAAGTTCGCAGCTTGTTGAATTGTCTTCACAGTATCAAAGCCTTGTGAAGAAATTGTTGCGCCAATTCCAGCACTCATGCCAGCTGCTAAAGAAGCAGAGGATTCATTCGGGCAAAAAGGTTGAATTTGTTTCTTTAATATAGGTGTTACTCCTAGGAATGATCCTGCAAACATTCCTTCTCTAAAAGCCGTTGCAGGCAGACCAGTAAGTAAAGATCTGTAACCACCTTGTTTTGTTATTTTTTTCCCTGCTTCCAAAAATCCATTTTTTTGTTGGCCTTGATAAGTCATGATTCTTTCTGTTGGACAACTAACCAATGACGAACCTACACCTGCTAAAAAAGCACTGCTCAATCGTTGTGTGTTAGATATTTCTTTTTTATCCTTATACAAAATATCTTGCAGACCTTGATTAAAACCTACTTGTAAAGCTGTGCTTGGAATCATGCTTGCTGCATTGGGTAAGATTCCGCGGTAAAGTGTACGATGATCAAATGTAAAAGGGTCGCCACTTTGTATGCGAGTTTTGATGACCCAAAGCGGGTGATCTACTAATACTTCTGTTGCTCCGGCAACGCTTCCAGTAATGAGACTTTGTGCAAAAGTTGTTTTTGATCTTGATTCAGACATAAAATTCTCCCAGCATAATTTGCAAAAATATTGGTTAAGAAATATCTGCAATTTATGATTAAGTAATTGTTTTTGATTAGGATTTTTCTGATTATCCGTTACTAAGTGCTTCCCTAGAGAAGCACGGATAATCAAACAAAGAGCCGCTCTAGGGAGAGGAGGATTTGACAAGAAGTACTTTTACAATATTAAGTAACATTGCGCAGACCATCACAGATGTTGCTAGGAAATCTGCAATAAATATATCTTTATTTAAAGGTCTGCTTAAAATCATGATGTATTCAATACTTTAGAATTTGTTTTATTAATCAATGAATATAACAGTTATCTCTCAAAAGAGTCAACTGAAAAACCTAGATTAGCTGCCGCCACTACCCCTACTTGTAGAGCGAGACCGTACTCCAATATCGTGTTCCATAGCTTCGGAATAACTGACAGATTTTTGAATTGCTTCAAAATCAGATCGTTTAGATTCTAAAGGTTGGCCTGGCTTTGTCTTTGCATCCAATTCTCTTTCAACACTTGGAGTAAAATATTCCCGATAACGATGCAGAAATTTTATAGCTAAATCACTTCTTTGGGAAAATAATTCTAACAAAAGAGCTTTTTGTTTTTTTCTTCTTCTGGATCAAGTTCATTTTCTTTATCAAGAGCTTTTTCAACTTCAGAAAATTGTCTAAACTCTTTTGTATCGTCAATTTTCTTTTCAAGAATAGAAATTATATAACCTAATTTTTCTTCCTTAGACATCTCTTCATATTTTTTTACGTTTTTATGTAGGAATGACATATAAAGTTACCTCCTTTCTATTATATTTAAGTATAACATTTTTTTGATCAAATTTTGTCTAAAATATAGGATGGTGATTTCCGATATTTTTCAATAAGATAAAGAAATTCAACAGTATGGCAGGTTTTTTCTAATATTTTATGGAATTAGTTTTTTTATTTCTTTTGTGATGTATTAAACAATTAGTTTGTAAATATATTTTGAATATAAGGGGGTAAAGATCAATATTAAATTCTCAAATTTTAAATTCTATTTTTTCTTTACATTCTAAATCGTAAGACTTGTTTTTCAATCGCTTACAACACTCTAAGTGATATTTTTCAAGTTCAACAATTCGAATTAATAAATCCTTTGTGTAATGTTGATATATACCTGAATAAAGTTTTGGATAATGTTCACCTACTTGTTTGATAATTTCTGCCAAATTTACCTGGGGATATTTTTCTGCAATTTGCAGCTTTAATTGTTTGAGTCCTTGTAATCTAGCATTTTTATTCACAGCTGCTCGAGATTTTAAGAGACTAGTTTTTGTAGTCAATTTCATTTCGTTGATTTTAGATTCTAATTCAGAAATGCGTCTATCTATTAGCTGGAATGATTTCATTTTTATAAATTCCAGGTTAGCTTTTTCATCGTATATGTCTTGTTTTACATCCTTAATATCAAATTGATATTTCGTAAGAATTTTTTGAGCATTACTATCCAGACTTGTTATAATCAGTGCTGGATTTACATTCTTAGGTCCTTTAACAAATATATTTACCTCGTCATGTGCAGTTTCGGTTTTAAAATCATAGATTTGTTCTTGAATTTGTTTTTTAGAACTACTTGGAATACCTCCAGTGATCAATAGAACAGCTGCATCAGACATCATTTCTTCTATTCTTTTATTATCAAAATGATTTTCATTTTTTGATTCTGTCAAGTACACATTGTAAGGCAGAAATTCAAGCCATATAAAATCAAATCTTTTGTCAAAACTTTCAGGACAAAAATAAACATTGCATGCTAAATCGGGTTGTAAATCTTCTCTAAGATCAACAGAATAAAACTGACGTTTGTTGTTATGCAATTTGTGATACTCGAAGCCGAATAACTCACCCATTTTTGCTCCAAACTCAGGGTTCGCCCCACAACCAACGACCAGGCTGCCACCAAAAAATTTTTCAAGAGATCTATTGAACTTAAGTCTAGGAGATGACATGTAATCCTCAGTTTTTATATGAAATTAATTGTATTGAGAACAAAAACTGTATAAAAATAGTTAAAAAGATCAACTGAAAATCATATAGTGCCCCTAAAAGATTCTTTAGCAAGGAAATGCAGAAAATCGCTGTTTCTAGCGCTTTATCAAGGAATTTAATACATACAAGCCAAAAACCAATCCGCTAATCCAAAAACTGATTGGCCAATCGGTACAGTAAGACAAACTAATTCCCAACCAAACAATAATCACAGCAAGTAAAACGCTTAAACTGATTCCAGTCCAAAACCGTTGTGTCCATTGAATCGCTATTGCTGCAGGGCCGATTAATAATGTAAAAACTAAAATCACTCCAACAACTTGACTTGCTAAAGTTACAGCAGTGGCTAGAATTATGACAAAAATAATCGACATCCAAAATAAAGATATCCCTTTTGCTTCGGCTAAAACAGGCTCTATACTGGTAAAGAGTAATCTTTTAGTGATTATACTCATCACAACTAAACTGATGATAATGAGCCAGGTCATTAATTGCAGATCATGATGTGAAACACCTAACAAATTACCAAATAAAATAATCGTCGCTTGTCCGGCATAACCGTTATATAAAAATAGGAATAAAGTTCCTAACCCTAAACAAAACGATAAGATGATACCTATCGCCATGTCCATTCTATTTATTCGCTCGCCTAAGATTCCCATGCCTACAGCAGCAAACACTGTTAAAATAAATTGTCCCGTAATAGGTGCGAGACCCAGAAGTAATGCACCACTTGCTCCAGCAAAACCAATATGACCTAACGCATGAGCAGCAAAAGATAAATTACGGATAATGACGAAATAACCGACTAAACCTGCGAGGATAGCCGCAAGTGTTCCGGCAATAAAAGCATGTTGCATAAATTCATATGCAAATAAATTAGTTATACTATTAAACATGATGATGTGCTTCCTGACCGTAAATATGTCGGCCTTCGCCTAAAACAAATAATCGATTTTTAAAGTTTACAACTTCAATGGGTGTTCCATACAAAGAGGTGAGTTTTTCACTTGTAATGACTTCGTCTGTTTTGCCAATTGCTACTTTCCCTTGCGCAAAATATAAAACACGGTTCATGATGCCAAGTAGAGGGTTTGCATCGTGAGCTGTAAACAGAATTGTTGCATGCAAGTTTTGTTGCACAGTATAAAGTAATTCCATAAAAGTTTCTTGATAATGTGGATCTAAATTTGCAAGCGGTTCATCCAGTAAAAGAATTTGCGGATTATTCAATAGTGCTTGTGCGAGAAAAATACGTTGTCTCTCGCCGCCGGATAATTGTTGAAAAGGTCTATCGGCATATACAGTAGCCTTTACCAATTCTAATGCGTTTTGGACAGTGGCTTTTTTAGTTGCTGATAGAAAAGGAATTCCATATTCAGTACCATCTAGTGAAGCTTCCATAATAGCGCGGCTAGTTAGATTGGCAACAGACATTTGATTGCGCATCTGTGGCATGTAGCCAATTTTAATATTACCTCGTTGTGGACTGCTACCCAACACTAATATTTTTCCGGCTAAAGGTTTAAGCAATCCTAACACTGAACGTAAAAAAGTACTTTTTCCAGAACCATTTGCTCCTAAAATACCAATAAATTCACCTGGCTTAATTTGAATATTAATATTATTCACAATAGGTTGATTATCATAGCCTAACATTAAATTATCTGTTTCTATTGCGTACTGTTGTTCAACTGGAGGCATGATTCGTTTCCTTAAAATTTTCCAAAGCAGATCGCAGTTGATTGAGTTCTTTTAGCATCCATTGGACATACGTCATGTTAGCAGGAAGCAATTCACTGACACCGACAACAGGGATGTTTTCTTGATTTGCTATGGAAAGCATATGATTGGTCATAGGGTTCACGACTTGGTCATTATAAATGAGAACATGAACTCGACGTTGCTGAAGTAAATCTTCAAAATTCTTAATTTGAGAAACGGTGGGGGGAATATCATTCATAATATTTATTTGAAAACCTTGACCATATATAACCAATCCAATGCTCTGACACATGTAATTAAACACGGGTTCAGTTGCAATAACAGGAATATTTTTAAAATTTTGCTGTAATTGATGTATCGATTTATAAATGATTTGGTAATCGAGATTTAATTTACTCAATTGTTGTTGAAAATACTCTTTATGAGTCGGGTCAAGTTGTGTCAAAACACTGACAAAATACTTTGCGAAAATTGGAATCGTATCTGGGTTATACCAAAGATGTGGGTTGCTTCCAATTTTTATATGCATCAAATCAGCAATCACTATCACATTTCGATTTCTTTGCCCTTCTGTGGCTAATAGAGAATTCATCCATGGATCATAATCTAGACCGTTATAAATAATAACATCTGCATTCGCTGCTGCTTTAGCCGTGCTGGGAGTAATGCTAAATAAATGCGGATCTTGAGAAGGATTGTTCAGAATGCTGACAACATCCACATATGGTCCACCTAATTGTTTGGCAATACTGCCATAAATATTTTCAGCTGCTACGACATTGATCGCGGCATGAATGGCAATAGAGTAAGCGCAGGCGATTAGCGCGAATAGTGAACAATATATTGTCTTTATACGCATTGTTTATGAACACTTAAAAATTATCTATTTTCTCAAATTTTTAGGGTCAGTCCAATGTTTAGTTTTTATTAATCAGCAATTCTTGAAAAAACCAAACCGTCTAAAAAAAATTTATTTTAAGGTGGTTTGTCTGGATATTGCTCAATTAAGCTAACAGAATATCGCAATCTGAGTAATTTAAATACATTTTCACAGAAGAGGAGAGCGCTCATGTTTTTTCGAATTCCAGCAACAATTAAAGGAATGGCTTCATATAATATATACGATTTTAAAATAGTAGATATTTTGTGTGCCATTCCTATGCAATTAACCACTAATTTAAAAATGGCTATTGATGATTCTGATCAAAAAAAATCTGAAAAAGATCAAGTTGCTTTTAATTTCCTTAATTTTTTATTCCTTGATAATTCAACGAAACTCTCATTTTCTCTCAGGAAAACTGAAAATAGCTTATCTCTAAATTTATGCAATCTTACTTCACAAAAGGTTTAAAATTATGACTTACCACTTTCAGTTTGTGAAGATTTTTTGAAAAAACTTGCATTAAAAATTAAAAATATTGTGAGTCTTCGTCTTGAGTGCCTAAACTATATTTCAGGAGATGATCTAGGAGTTCAAGGTAAAAAACTGATGCAGCAATTTAGTACTTTGGTAAATGGGATAAGTGACTTGGGAAGTGCGATAGAATCTTTACCTAAAATGAATATTTTACTCGATTTAGAAATTGCAAATTTTACTGCTATTAAAGCGCTAAATGAAAAACCTGCAATGTCTGAAGATAAAGCAGTGAAATGCCAACTATAAAGTATACGTTTACAGCCTAAGCTATGCTGGAACAATTGTTGCAGTAAAGCCGGGCTCGGAATTACTGCTGGTTGGTTTCAGCAGCGAATATAGTCCAGTCATTTATTAATTCTGCATTTTCAATTCAAATAGAATTTCATTTCGACGTAAAAATGGCAAAATCCATGGTGGATTATAAAATGCGAAAATGGGCTGTCCAATAACTGCTAATTTATTTTTAGAAATATAGTTTTTTAATAAATTTTCATTTTTGTTTAAATTTGCTTGAGTGTTAAAACCTGAAAAGCGAATTACTACATATTTCTTTTCTGGAATTTGTAAGATAGCAATCGCGCTATTCATCGGCTTTGGCAGATCTTCTATTGTATAACCGGATGGCATAATAAATCTAATATGCCAGATATTTGCTTTCTTTTGTTGAGCAATCGTAGTTATCATTGAAATATCAGCACCTTGCTGAATAACGGGAGCAGTCATTGCGATTTTATTTCTTTCCCTATTGTTCCCAAAAATATAATCAGCCAGTATCCTGAATCCTCTATTAATCGCAGCATAACGATCATCAGCAACTTCTACTTGCGCAATAAGCAAAGCTGGATATTTACGAATTTCGATACTTCCATCTGTTTTTATAACAACATAGTTAGGTTCAGGCACTTTGTATGCAAAAATTTGCCACAGCATAAGCATAGCGATTAAAATAAGAACAAAAAAGAGATAAAACAACTTGCTTGTCAGCATGATACATCATCCATGTAAAATAAGTTCCAATCTTTAACTTAACACAATACATAAAATTCTACAGGCATGACTAGAATTATTGAGATGCTATATCTTTTTCTAATAAAATGTTAGTCTATTTAAAAGCCTATATTAGTTTAAAACAACTATCAAGGTGATTAAATGATGAACTATCTTAAACTTTTTTTTCAACTTTGATTTTCTTTTTTTAATCGATATGACATGGTTGGGCTTTGTAGCCAAAAACGTTTATGCAAAACATATTTAGATAATTATTTTTTTAATTTAAGGTATTTTTTGTGAAAGAAAATTTTTTGTTTGGATGGATTGTTAGTCATAATAACTATGAACCTAATGTGTGTGATTCAGAAAGTATTGATTGGGTCCGTGCGATCCCATTTATCGCGCTCCATCTTAGTTGTTTATTAGTACTTTATGTCGGTTTTAATTGGACGGCATTTATAACAGCCGCAATTTTATATTACTCACGTCTTTTTTTTATTGGTGCTTTTTATCATCGATATTTTTCGCATAAGACATTTGAAACAAACCGTTTCTGGCAGTTTATTTTTGCTCTGTTATCTGGAACCTGTGTGCAGAGAGGACCGTTGTGGTGGGCTTCTCATCATCGTCAACATCATTTGGTATCTGATGAGCCAGCTGATGCGCATTCACCAGTGCAACACGGTTTTTGGTGGAGTCATGTAGGATGGTTTCTTTCGAAAAAACATTATTTCTATAATGAAAAACGTGTAAGAGACCTCATGCGCTATCCCGAATTGATCTTTCTCGATCGTTACGATATTTTAATGCCATTCGTACTTTTTGTTTTACTTTTCTTTACAGGGATTTTATTAAAAGTATTTGTACCAACCCTTAACACAGGACCTCTACAAATGCTTGTATGGGGATTCTGTTTTTCAACAATAGCTCTTTTTCATACTACTGTTACAATAAATTCGCTTTCACATGTCATCGGAAAAAAGCGTTACCTCACCAAAGACAACAGTCGCAATAATTGGCTCCTTGCTTTATTAACATTAGGTGAGGGTTGGCATAATAATCATCATCATTATCCTGCCACTGCAAAGCAGGGGTTTATGTGGTGGGAAATTGATATCACATATTACATACTCAAATTTATGCAAAAATTAGGTATTATCTGGAATTTAAAAGTGGTGCCAAAATCGGTTTTAAACCGTAATCTTATTGAATAAAAAATTTTCTTTTTTATTATTTTTTCTTGAACCACGGAAAAAACATTGATTTAGAACCTTGAAACTACGTCATCACTGAGACATTGCTCAATAATGTTAAAGAAACTATCTTCACATTGTTTTTGAAAAAATAAAACCATCATCCTTATGCGCAACAAAATCATGAGATAATTGAGATGCGAAAACTCCGTGTCGTTGGGTAGGTGAAACTTGCGAAGAAACTGCTAACTTAGGCATATCATGAACCGATAGTATTTCTTGGAATTGCTCTTTCATTACGGTAGATGCGTAAGTACCTAAGTCTTTATCAGCATCTTTTTCCATTTTTTCAATCTGTTTCGCCAGTGGTTCTTTAAGAGCTGTTCCAACGATGTCTTGGATAATAGGTGCGACAGTACTCTGAATTTTTGCCATATCTTCTGGGCTGAATGCCATGCTTGGAGCTCGTGGTTTCACATCTGAATCAGGATGAACGTCAGATACATATTGCATGGATCCAGTAATTTTTTCACTGAGTTTAAAAGGAGGAAGTTTCCAATATCCATCCACAAAACCGACTGACAAATCATCATGGACAATAAATACTATTCTTCCAGTTGCATCATAATCCGCTATAGGTTTAGATGCTTTAAATTCTTGTAAAAGGAAAAATTCATCATTACTGCCTGTATAAGCGTCAAGCCAATATTCTATTGCTTTACCTTCTTTCTTTAAATCGATACCCAGTTCTAGAGCTTTTAATTCGCACTTTCTGTAAAACGAAGCATCTTCTCGTAAACTTTTTCTGTAATTAATTAATTCGATATACAGTGGCAGACAATCTTTATTAGTAACAATGACGCCATTGCCACCACTGCTATTGGTAGGCTTGATAACGACTTTTTCGGTCCCTTTACATACAAAATCAATTTTGGTTTGGTCGAGATGTTTAAAATTAATTATTTCCGTTTTAACATATTTTTTAGCACCGAAATGACTGCATATCACTTTATTCCCTGCAAGTGCTGCAACGGAATCATGAGAATTGGCTACATTTGTCACTATTTTCTTGCTTGTAAAATAATTAGCTAATTTTTTTGCGTACATCATGCAATTTTGAGCATCATGTTCAATTACCACAACACAATCTTCTTTGCCAAGTTTTTGCAAATCAGTTTGTACAGAAGTAGGTAGTTTATCAGGGTCGACGAGTTCACTATGGCCCATGCCTAAGTATCGACCAGCACAATGAACATCAAACGATGCTGGTTTTTTTAATAATTCTTGTGTTTCTAATAATTGTTGTTTTGCAAAAGGTGATTTGCATATTATTGTGACTTTTTTATATTTTTCCCCGAGTTTATCAAATATGCGCCTATACATAATTGGCTCATCATTATTATGCAAAAACGCATAGCCGGTGTAAGATGAATTTAATCCGCAACCAAATTCTAAAATATTCGCTTTTTCGTTTAATTTGAAATCAACCAATAACACTGACGGCATAATGACTCCACGTTATTATTAATAGAAATGGGTGAGGATCTTATCTATCTTTATCAGGGATGACAATATCTGATTCACCGTTATTGACACTCCGTATTTTTTCAGTATTTGGAAGCAACCCGGATTGAATTGATATGGGGATCCAAATGTGCGTTTTTATTGTGTTCGCCATCTAATAATTTCAAAGCAAATAACGATCGACGCAAAAAAGAAGATTGATGATAATTTTCTTTGGCTAGACTTTTGTTGTCAGCTACCCAAGCAGTTTCAGAATTGATCAAGCTGATGGCTTCATTTATTTGTTCTTGTTGAGATTTTCCAGAAGACATGATTTTTTGTAAATGATAACGAATTTTTTTTGCTTCATTATCGTGATGTCGCCAATGCAAATATCGGAGACTATTTTTTTTATAATAATCTTCAAATAAATACTTTATTTGCTGAAGGACATTTTTGGATTTGGTGTTTTGGATGACATGATCATATTCTCTAAAATGATTTGAATTGATTGCATCGCGTTCAGCTTCGTAAGTTTTAATTTTATTTTTTACTATTCTATTTGCAAAATAATCGCCTAAAATAAAATGATGAGAATATAATTCATGTTCAAATTTTTTGAAATTATCTTTTAATTCTAGGTAACAACGAGATAAATTTTCATGTGGATTATTAACTAAGTGTCTTATGAAAGAATTGTGTTTAATATCTGTTTCTATTTTGCAGATCTTTTTTTCAAATTGATTTAAATCATGAAATAATTTGATGGCGGTTTCGATTTCGACAAATGATCTGAATTCATGTATAGCATCTTTCCTAACAGCTATTAGAAATTTCATTTTTTTTAAAAAAATCATTTTTTCTTCTTCAGATTTTAAATTGTGTAAATTATCAACACAATATTGAGTAGTTAGTAGATGATTAATGTATTTCTTTAATTGACTTATATTATCAAATTGCGTGATATCAACTTCATAAGGTTCAGGAGTTTTATATTTAAATAATTTAGGCGTGTGAGTTGATGATTCTATTTTATAATGATCTTTTATTTCTTTAATTAATCTTCTGGCATCTAGAATGATTTCATCCCATTCTGACGAAGTAATGTTATAGTCTTCAGTAGATCGAAAATCTTCTAAAGAATTTATCTCGTCATGTTCGTCTGAAGGAATGGATAATTCATCACATTCAACAAATAACGATGAAGTAGATCTGCCTTTCAAGAGTGAGCTTGGTTTATATTCATCATCTATTAAAGATGAAGTTAATTTAGCATCTTCTTTCGAAAGTGCAGTCGTTAATTTTTTGTGATTTTCTGACAATGGAGAAATTGATTTATCTTCATTTTCTAATAATGGTGAGGTTGATTTATCAGAATCTTCGGATGATGGCGATGATTGATCGCTATCTTCTGATGCGGGTGAGGTTGTTTTAATATGACCTTCAGATAATGATAATGTTAGTTTTTTTTGTTGCTCTGATGACGAAGGCATTAATTTTTTAAGTTCTGTTAATAGTAACGATATTAATTCTTCAGATGAAGATATGGTTATGTCGGAAAATTCGTCAATGATGTTTTCGAAAAAGAACAAATTAACAAAAATTTCGTCTAAAGTTTTTTTGCAAGTATAGGTTTGATGGACGATTTCTTTTGATAACCAAGACGCAAATTTTTCTCGTTTTTCAAGAGGCAATAACATTGAGTAATGTGACGACTCTATACATGAACGAGATGAAATTATGTCAGAAAGAAATGTCGATATTGTTTCTTCTAAAATAGCTTTGGTAGGTGTTTCATACGAATTCACTGCTGAATTTCGATCTGATATCATACAAAAACCTCCTCATTTGAATAATTTTTTATGGTGGGGCTGAGGATATGATAACAAATGAATATAACAGGAAGATGACGCGAAAATTACAATTCTGTCATTTTGGGAAATCTAGTAATACTTCAGTACCTTGGCCGGGTTGGCTTGAAATGGATATTGTACCATGATGCACATCCATAATGGATTTAACGATGGCAAGTCCCAGACCTGTTCCACCTGATTGTTTTGAGCGGGCGGAATCAATGCGATAAAAACGATTAAATAGTTTTGGTAAATGTTCTTCTGCTATTCCAATACCGTTATCAACGATACTAATATGAACTCGTTTATCAATTTCTTTAATAATAAATTTTACCCATCCTTTTTCGAGAGTGTATTTCAATGCATTAGCTAAAAGATTATTGATTGTTCTTCGAAACATGATTGAATTAACAAATAAAACAGCATCACTGTGAACAGACATAGTAATATTTTTTTCATCTGCCATAGCTTGATAATAATCACAAATTAAATTAATTTCTTCCGCGACTTTTATTGGATTTTTTTTAATTTCTAAAGATAAATTTTCAGTTCTAGCCAAAAACATAATGTTATCGATAATTTGAGTAATTCGATGTAATTCTTCTAAGTTTGATCCCAATACTTGTTGGTATTCTTCTTTTGAGCAGTTTCGTGATAATAAAAGTTCTGTTTCACCCATTAAATTGTTAACAGGTGTACGCAACTCATGAGCTAGATCGGCAGAAAATTCCATCAAACGAGAGAATGAAATTTCAATTCTTTTTAACATTTGATTAAAAGCCATGGCTAAATTTTTTAATTCTTTTGGCCAAGATTCTGGATCAATTTGTTGATGTAAAGAAGTTGCAGTTATTTTTTTAGTTGCGTTAGTTAAATCATAAAGACTTCGCATACCTTTTCGCGCTATAAAGTATCCAATAAAAATAGCAAAAAAAGTTCCCATAATTAAACAAAAGGCCAAAATACTATGATACTTATTAATAATAGCTTGCTGGTATGAAATATCCAATGCAATTTGAATTCGCCAATATTTATTTGTTTCACCATTAATGACGGGAGCTTGAATCAATACATAATTAGTTTCTTTATCAGCACTCCACCAATCAATTTTTTTATGTGATGATAAAGGCTTCTTGTTGAAAAAATCAGTATGATGGAAAACTTCATCCATTTGTGGAGTTTGCAAAACAATTTGATTATTTTCATTTAAGATACGAATAAAATAATGATAATCCGATCCTGTTTCTGTGTAAGGTACTTCAATAACTTTTTGTTCCAACATAGACCAGTTTAATGATTTTTTCTTGATAAGATTAGCTAAAATATCCACTTCGCGAGATAAAAAATGATAATTAGCTTTATGTAAAATATGAATTGTTGTGCCATATAAAAAAAAAGCAATAACTGTTATTAAAAGAAAAGTCGCGATGCTATAAAATAAAGTTAAACGCGTAGTAATCGAATTATTTTTAATGTTCTTCAAAAACATAACCCACTCCGCGTATGGTATGAATTAATTTAACTTCGAATGGATCATCGACTTTTTGTCTTAAGCGTCGAATTGCTACATCCACAACATTAGTATCGCTATTAAAATTGATATCCCAAACACGTTCTGCAATTAACGTTCGTGAGAGAACTTCTCCAGGATGTTTAGCAAGAAAAGATAATAAAGCGAATTCTTTTGGCGATAAATCTAGTCTTGTAGACTGGCGAGTTGCTTTATGTTTAAGTAAATCAATCGTGAGATCTGCTCGGGTGATGATATTAGATTGTTGTACAGTGCTGCGTCGTAAGAGACTGCGTATGCGAGCAAGTAATTCTGAAAAAGCAAACGGTTTTATTAAATAATCATCTGCTCCCAACTCTAACCCTTTTACTTTGTCTTCGACATCATCTTTTGCTGTTAAAAATAAAACACGCATGTCAGGTTTAATCGAGCGAATTTTCTTGATGATAGACCACCCATCCAATTTTGGCAGCATGACATCCAGAATTATTAAGTCATAATGATATTGAGTGGCTTGGAATAATCCTTCTTCACCGTCATTTGCAACTTCTGCAGAAAATCCACATTCCGTTAAGCCTTTGAGTAAATAGGCAGATGTTTTATTTTCGTCTTCTACTATTAAAATTCGCATTGTATTCACACTAAGTTTGTTAGTTGACTTTAGGTCTGTTGACATTAATTCTTTTGCGAAATGTCGCTAGATCCTAGAATACTCCAAAATAAAAAGTTAACAAGCTTCTAGATTTGTTTCGCGTTAATGAGAACCAAGAGGAGATGCGAACGGTTGCATTATTGTGATCTTATTAAATCTTTGTCATTGAAATTTCTCATGCTTACAACTACAATGCTCAAAAAATGAAGGAAGTGCTTATGAAATTATCATTAATTAAACAAATTCTTAGCAGTTATGATACACGGAAAGGTATTAAGACAAAAATTTTTGGCGATCCAGAATGCATAAAAGAATTGAGATCATTTTGTAAATCAATTACAGAACAAAAAGAAGATAGAGAATTGACCAGGCAAGAATCATTCAATTTGTTTCAACTAATGCTTAAAGTTGGGTATCGTTACGTTAAACCTCTCGAAGATAAAATCAAATATGGCAGTAAAGTCCATCGCATTTTTTCGGACTTACAACTAGAAATAAGTCATGAATCGCTGTATCTTTGGTTAGCGTTAGAAGCGATGTATCAAACTGAGCCTTGTTTATTGACGTTTGAAAATTATAGCAATCTTCTTGAAAAATCTGTGAATTCAAATTATTCATGGATAAATTTATTATTTGAAAAGAAATTATTGAATGAAAAAAACTTTACTGATTTTATTTCTATTCCTTATGTTGGTGTCACAGCATTATGGAATTTGAATAGTAATGGCATATTAAATCAAAACAATTTAGAAGCTTTTAAAAAGATTGGTGAGAAATATCGAATTTATGATTTGTTATATACTTTGGACACTATTAAGTGTCTCAATCAAGACACATTTAACATTGTAATACAAAATTTAAATTATGCTGCTAAAGTATGTCATGCATCGTACTTCCGTCGAGAGGGTTGTGCTCTTGAAGCGACTACAGGACTTCTTCCCCTTCCTAAGGTGGAAAAGCTTTACTCATTGTCTCTAAGCACAAATGCAGCTTATTTTAGGGAAAAGGATCAACTTTTTTATGTAAATAAAGAAGATAAAATATGCTGTGAAATAAAACTAAATTCTGAACAGTTTGCACAATTTGATGATAAACTAAAACCCAACCCATTAAGGCTTTCACCCTTGTTATTGTCAGAAGACCAATTAAAAGAAATCACTTCTATTACAGGCCATGCACATAATGAAAGAGGATTTACCAGAAAGATTTTTGAAGCTATTTTCATAAAAATACCAGAGGCGGTAACAAACGAAATTGAAAATTATTTAGTTACTGTTTTAAAAGAATCTCTTAAAAAAGCTGAAGATTTAATTCAAGAGATTAAAAAACAAGGTGTTTCACCTATTTGGAAAGATATTTCCAAATCAGTGAAGGAACGTTTGAGTGATGAGTTAACATTAATTGAAAATGAACGGCATCGCTGTGGATTTGGTTATAGCTCTGGGTTAGAGTCTTTGTTGGATTTTTATGCAAGTGTTGTTGATACCAGCCAATTATCAGTGGAAAGAATTTCGGAAAAAGCGAAACAAGAAAGAAAAACAGAACCTTCTATTCTTGGCGCTGCTTTTTCATGGTTAAAAAACAAAAATTCAATTGCTGCTAGAACAACAGAAGAAAAAATGGGATATCGTTTATAGGATAAACTAAAACCCGCGTAATATTTGCGAAATATTTTTAGCAATTAAATACGCACTTGCTAATGGTGCGCCGTCCATGCTTATGGGTGCTATAGAGTTATCGGCTACAATTAAATTGTAAACGCCGTAGACGTGTCCTGTACTATCCACGACGCCTCCTTGATTTAGTGGAGCCATGCGACAATGACATTGAAAATGCATATTTGAACCAATTTCTTCTTGAATAAATGCGGTAACCAAACCCAAATCATTAAGAATGGCTGGATCAGGAAAAACAAGTTGGTATTGCGGATCAACTGCTTGAACGGCAGCATTAATTGCACTTACATATATTTGTAATGCTTGTTGATATAAAGTTAAATCAGCTGGATTACTCAATTCACCCAAGTCAATAATGGGAGGGGCAAAAGGATTTGACGAG
>JANWKO010000202.1 GCA_025451335.1 Gammaproteobacteria bacterium | reverse complement strand
TGCTACCATGATTCAGTGTGATGGTTTGATTTTCAATAAATCCATCGATGTTGGAAAGTAATGTGGGAGGTGAATGAGGATCTAATTTTTGTGAATAGATACGTATTCCTGATGACTTATATAGCTCAATAAAAAAAATAGAAGTACTTTGTGCATCCCATCCTATATTAATTGGTGCTTCATTAAATGAATTAGCTAGACAATATGTGTTTGAAGTGTTGACATCGAAAATGCAAATTTTATTATATAAATCTGTGTAATTATTTAATTCTGAAAACGTAGTTGTTGCAACTTCATTAGAACGAAAAGCAATCCATTTACCATTAGGTGAATAGATCGGCTGATTGCTTACATGATTTTCAGTATAAGGAATTATTGTGATGCGATGATTTAATACGTTGATAATTGCAATTTTTGCTTTATTTTCATAATTAGCGCCAGATCTGGGTTGATAAGAAAATACGATTGATCGACTGTCAGGGGCCCAGTCAAACCCAGCATCAAAATAAGGGGTCACACTGTAATTATTTCCGGTGACGGGCTCTGGTGTTACATTCATGTTATTCAAATGAAGCAAATATATTCGCGTGTTATTATAGTTTTTTGAATGATCTATTAAGTGAATCTTTGGTGAAAGTGGCTTTCTATCTTCTGCAATAAATGCTATTAATTTTCCATCGGGTGAAAATCTAAAAGCAATAATATCACTATTGAATTCTACCAATTTACTGCGTTTATGGTTGTTAAGGTTGATGCGCCAAATACTCTGAAATTTGTTTCCCTTGGCCAAAAATGCAATTTGTTTATCGTCGGGTGACCAAATGAGTGACGATATTGAATCATCGTTAACAAGTAATTGAGTTTTTTTAAATGAATCTCTTACGTAAAGTGAGTATTCCCATTGCTTACCATTGTTAGTACTTTTGGCTTTAAAAGTTGTATACGCAACTTGTTTTCCATCTGATGAAGCAAGAACCTGCCCAATTCGATAAAATGATAAAACGTCGTCTGCAGTAAATATCTTGTCATTAGCTAATGCTGGGATAAAACAAAAAGAAAATAGTACGGAAATTAAAGTAAAGAAAAATCTCATAATGGGTTTTTCTCATCTAATATTAACGGCAGAAATTTGATTATTTAAGCTTGGCACAAATGTTATTAAATATCCATAGTATAAAATTCAGATACGCCTCTGTATCCTTAATGTTGCTAAACGCTTTAAATGGTACGAACCTTCATGTGGGGGCTTTATATCACCAAATGCGGAGTTTTCCTGAGTCGCTGACATAGATCATTTCCAGAATAATTTGTGCCAGATCAAAAACTATCAATCTTTTGGATTAAGCATTATTTCATAATGACACGCAACAGACATACCACTTTGACAAGTTCCCATCCTCGGATTGTACAAAGCCTCTTGGCAACCACCGGAAGGATATTTCAGCGTATAGTCGTAAATGATTTGTGAACCTTCAATTGACTTATAAACAGATGCGCGGGTAATTTGTTCTGGAATAGGTTCGTTTTTTCGCGCCATGCAAGTTTTCAATAAATTAAATCCATCTTGCATAGTAACATTAGAAGGAATCTCACCTTGTGTTAATACAGCAATGCCAATCCACGGCCATTTATAAATGCCCTTTTTAAGAATAGTCTGTTTGTTGTCAAATACTGACATAATAGTGCGGTTATTATTGGCACCGATAATCATAAATTCATTTAATTGATTTACATCGGTTGTAGTCGCTTGAGGATCACTTAATTGTGCTTGAATACTCAACAAGTCACCAGGTCCCATCAGTTTATTGATATCGGCTTTTTTAAATATATCATCAATACTGCCGGTAAATTGTGGCATACAATAAGCTGTTAAATGAAAAGAAAATAACATGACTGAAAATATTGTTTGCAAGCGCAGGAGAGTGTCCTGTTTATGATTGTTAATAATATAATTAATATAAATATGACGGTCAAATGATATCAACTATAGGATGGAGCGATCAGTATTTAAACAATTTTTAGATATTATGCACTTAAACTAGGATGCTAGATTAAAATAGAAACCAGATAGGGTCAAAACAGAATTATTCATTGATAAGTTTAGACTTTTTTTCAATAACCTTCTTCATAGGCTGTAAATTAATTTCTTCAAAAACAAAATTATCTCTTTGATCAAGTAATAACATCACAGTTTGAGCGATTTGACTCGCCTGAATAGAATGTGAGGGATCAGACCCCGGTCGAAAAGTTAAGTCATCAAAAAAAGGGGTATCAACCATTCCGGGATTAATCAGTGTCACAGCAACTTGCGAAGATGAACATTCTTTACGTAAACTCTGAGCAAACCCTCTTAATGCAAATTTAGAAGCACAATAAATGGATCCTTTTTTCTGGCCATCTAAAGCACATTCTGAACCTAGCATAATAATTTTCGCAGAAGAGATTTTTTTTAAAGAGGGCAAAAAAGTTTTTATTAAAATAGCTTGGCTAAGAAAATTAACATTTAGCATATTTTGCATTTGTGCAACAGAAAATTGTTCCAATTCAGCAAATTCACCATAACCAGCACAACAAATAATATTATTAATTTGCGGTTGTTCTTTATGAATTTCACGACATTTTGTTTCTAATTGCTGAATCTTCGCAAAATCAATAGAATAGGAAAAATAATCCGAAGAGGAAGGATTGAATTTACTGTGATCTCGAGCCAACCCAATTATTTTATGATTTTTTTTTAATAAATGTTCTGCAATAGCACGTCCAATACCACTTGAAGAACCTGTAATTAATGTTGTTTGCATATTTTTACCTACGTTACACATTCAAATAATAAAGTTTTATCAACATATTGTTTTAATAATCCTAACACCCAATCTTTCATCGTCTGTTCTAATTCTTCTCGATAAGAAAAAATGTTATCGCGACGTGATAGAGGATGGGCTAGCAATTTGTCTTGAGGATATAATTTAACAATTTTTTGATACATTTTGTCGGGGAATCGTAATGGTCCAATACTAACAGAATGCAAATTTTCTGGTTGGATATTTTCAAAAATTGATGTAATTAATTTTTGATATACAGTTTTAAACTCAGGATGATGAATTAAAGGATCTAAACGTAAACCTATAGGCCAACCCTGTTTCGCGACTTGATTCATTGCTTGCAGGCGTTTTTCGACAGAAGGGACCTTGTTTTCTACTTCTCGAGAAATTTCATCGGGTGTAAAGCTGAAAGCAACAACGCATTGTTTATGTGGCTCGGTACGTAATAATTCTTTAATATTGGTGCTTTTTGTGCGTAACTCCAAAATGGCATGATCAAGCGTTCTAAAGAAAGGTAAAAATTCTTTAATAAAATGTGTCACAGGTTCATATGCTAATGAATCACAATCATAACCCGAAAAAAAATAAGCAGGAGTATCAGAACTCGCATTTATCAATTTGATTTCTTCCATAAAGTCTTCATAATTGACAAAAATCACATAATTCGCACTGCTATACATGCCTTGCAGAAAACAATAACGGCAATCATAAAGGCAATTCAACATGTGCGAGAAATAATAATTATTTTGACCGCCGATACCAAAACCTGGTGGTGTTGGTAAAACTTTTTTTCCATGTTTTTGCGCCAGAATTAAGGCAGGATATTGTTTTTGGATGCGAAAATTCTGAGCTTTAGGATTAAAAACTTCTTTATAGTGATCGCATTCAATAATCTGATAATTATTCCCAAGCTGCGTTAAGATGCGCTGAGTTCGTGGGTGATGAAGAATAGATTTTTCAATATATACAATTTGCATAATGTATTAATTAAATAATTGTAGGTTAATTTTTTCAAAAACTTGAGACGCATTCTGAGAATTTTCACATATCAAAAATGGATTTTTATCTCCGTGAATGACGTGCCATTTGCGTAAATATTCTTTTAATTGTAATAATTGAGAATGAGTGAAATGCCATTTTTCCTTGAATTGTGCAATCCAATCTGTATCAAATTCTAATGATTTTTCCTGTAGCGATAATTGCAATAAATAATTTGTCAAAATATCAATTTCATGCATATTTTTAGTAATTAAATCACTTACTAAAACCGCGTTGATTTGATTCAGTGAGGAAGTATTATTATCAGAAATAAATTTTAATACTTGAATTTGTTCTTGAGTCACAAAATGCGCCGCCGTCTGAAAAAATGCCGAACCTTCCATATCAATCATACCAACTTCAGGATAATCTTTTTGAGGCAAGTCGTGAGTAATTAATGAAGTTTGATTTTGATTTTTTAATGGTGCAATGAAAGGATACCAACATCGTTGTGTGCTATGTTCTATAATTTTATTCGCCAAAACAGGGCGACCGATCGAGAATTGAGTTGAACCCGCAATGCCCACATTTAAAAAACAAGCATGATTTTGGCTGCCAGTTAAGGTATATAAAAAAGTAGTTGCTGCAGCAATTTTAACTTTTCCAATGCCTGCTTCGATCAAGTAAATAGTTTGATCATTGTTAGTAAATATAGGAAATGGATTAATAGGCATTTTCTTTAATTTATAAAAAGAAATAATGGGCCTGGCTTCACAAGGCAGAGCCACAATGATATTCAGAATGGGTTTATTTTTTATTTCTATCTTCATCTCATTAATTTCAAAAAATTTTAATGTCTTTATCGTCTATTGATATAAGCAACTCAGATAATTATTTTCTTATTGTGAAGCTTGAATCTACTCGGAAATTCAGAGGATAACTATCCACCACTGAGATTTTTCGAAATCATGTCATATTCTATCGAGTTGGGCGATTTTAACACGAAATATGAAATTGAATAAAGTAAACTTGCTTTGATTTATACATAAGATTTGTCTCCATTTTATACATGAGTAAAAGCCCAGGTCTAGTTAATAAAATATTTTTATACTAATAACCAAAAAAAGCTCAATTATATTGCAATCAAAGGTTGGCTAGTGTAAATTGCCTCTAAATAAATGCAATCATATAAATTTTTGAGGTAGTGGTAAGAATGTTAGAGCGAAAAAAAGTAACAATTGATGATAAAGCATTAGAAAATCCAGAATATAAGCAAGCTAATCCGCTATTTGCTGAATCCTTTTTTAAGAAAAAAATGCAATTCGGGGATTCATATACACAATCAACTAAAGATCAACTTTTAGCTAGTCTAAAACTACATTTGCAATCCTCTTTAGAAGATGTAGAAGTTCCGACAGATTCCCGAACCGTCGATGATTTTATAAGTTCGTTATATGAAGATTGTGCTTCCAAAGCTAAAGTTTCCGAATTACAACAGTTAATTGATTGTACCCCTGAAGAAATTAAATCAATTTATAAAGCAAGTGCACTTATTACAGTTTATAAAACGGGTGTATGGGATAAACGATATTCACTTGAACCAATTTCAATTGAATGCTGCAAAATTTTATTGCGAGCTAAATTATTAACTCACGAAAATAACAATTTTCTTATTGATCTGATTTATTTACATAAACTCAGTAATGATTATGTTGTTAAGATTTGTGTGGGTTTTGAAATTATAAAAAATGCGGGTTTTGAAGTAAATGATGCAGTGCGTCAGTATGTAAGCTCTACGCGCGCAGACCCAATACAGAATGCACATAATTGCATTCCTTTATTAAGTTATCTCAAAAAAGAAAAATTCGACAAATATGAAAATGTATCGAGAGCCTACCTTTGGAATACTAACTCAGATGTTATTAAAATTCTTCGAGCTCTTATAGAAGCTAAGCTAGATCATTATGTTGATATACGTGAAGCTTGCATAGGACTATTTAGACGCAGAGATGTAAATGAAATCATAAAGACATGTACTAAAATTAGGAATGCAGGTTTTGAAATGAATGAATTTCTAGCCAAAGCAGTTGCCGAAGATAGTTTCAAAGAAGATGAAATCATTAAAATATTATCATCTCTAAAAGAAGAAAAATTGGATGCTTATACAGATTTTCAAGAAGCTTACTTCGTGCAAAAAGAATATTCTAATATGAAGGAACACCTGCAATTATTTAATTTACTTAAAGAAGCTGGGCTAGCTCAATATGTTGAATTACGCAAAAGTATCTTTAATAAGTGGCGTGGAAGAGAAGAAATAGAAGAGATTATTTCTGCAAATTCAATTTTAAGCACAATAAAAATGGATGAAGATTTGAAAAAAGACATTTTGGCATCTACAAATCCCATAAAAATGGCTAAGTTCTTTACTGATAATAAAATAATTAGTCTGGAAAAACATGTCCGTTTTCATTTCCGGTATGCACACGATCTACAGAAAACTTTGCTTAAATTTCAAATGTTAAAAGAAGCCAAACTGGAAAACGAAGAAGATCTTTTAAAAGAAATGAATAAATCTTATATGTCAGAAATTGATTTCAAAAATATTATTGAAGCATTTACTTTTCTTAAAAATACAAAGCATTTTAAAAATATGCACCTTAGACAAGATATTATCAGCGCTGTATATCCACTTGAAGAAGCTATCATATATGATTTATTATCCAAAGGAAAACGATTAGAGCCTCGTTTAAGAAGAGGTGATTTTTGGTTGATTCGGAATGACATCAGAAACGGAAGAATAGATTTAAAAAACGCAAAAGAAATTATAGAAAGTCTTATTTTATTACACGAGGCAAAACTGGATAGTAATCAAACAATAATAGATATCGTAATTGCTAAACATATTTCACCTGTCGAGGATGCAAAAGCATTCATCTCCCTAAAAAACGCCAATCTTCTTGATAGACCGGGCATCATAAGTGCAATATCTAATAGCTATATTGTAAGCGTAACTATAAAACGAATAATTGAGGCCTACAGTATCCTTAAAGAGGCAAAACTTGAAGGTTACACAGATATAATAAATTTAGTTTTTAAATGTCAGTTTAGTGCAGATGTAGCAAAATCTATTTTATTATCACAAAAATCGATAATCGATAGCAAAAATCGCGCTCGAATAATTGAGGCGATTGAGTTATTAGAGAAAGCTGAGCTTAACAGAGATTCTGATCATGATCTAAGATCTCTCGTAATAAATAGTAGCGCGCCTGAACAGGTTGCTCGCGCTGTTATTAGCTTAATGCGAGTCAATAGCGACAATATTAGTGAACTACGAGCTAAAATTTGCGCTAGCAATGCCAGTGCAGATGAGATTATAGAATTGGTTGTTCAATCTTATAACAAAGCATATGACAAAGAAACTTTTAGAAAGCCATCTAGATGAAAATCCAAGAGGCTTGGAAGTATCCACTGTTGACGTACATCTGAATCAGTTGCTTTTATTCGAATGTTATTACGAGCACAAGCTTTTACAGGTAATGACTTTCCAAATTATAGAAAAGCATTAAAAAATTGTGACAATTAGTGTTTTGTTATGATTTCTCTGCTTCATTACTTCTTCATTTAACGGAAAAAACTTGAGAACCTGTGGTCATTTCAAGCTCGTTTGTTATTTGTTCAAGTTTGACTAGGCCTTGAAGTGTAGCGAGATTCCCCAGCGATTTTATTCAAGCAGTAATAAAACTCTTAGTAAATAATAATTCTTCAGCCTATAATTGCCGCCTATTATGAAACTATAAAAATGAATTTGAGAGATAAAAAATTGAAAGAATTTCACGAAGCACTTGAAAGAAACGACGTTGAGGCAATCAAACGAATCATCGGGGAAGTAGGTGTAAACAGTCTTATTCCAAGTGATATCAATCCGGATTTCAAGCTTCCACCTCTTCTTTGGGCAATTAGGCAGTTTAGTCATCGTCCAAATCCCGAAATAGTACAAGCTTTATTAGAAAATGGTGCGGATGTTAATTTTTATCACCCAGAAGAAATTGAAGATGATAATGTATATCAATCTATGTATGTTTATGAATCTATTTTATCTAGATTCTTTACTAGAGTAGCTGATGCTTATAAACAAAACGATATAAAGGACTTCGAGGGATGGTTAAAAGTTGCAAACGTACTTGCCCAATATAATATAAAACCGAAAGTGGGGGATTTTAAAATATTTGAGTATAATTTATTGCATTGCCACTTTTCATCGAGCGAAAGTAGAAGCTCAACTGAAACTATAGATTTAGACTGTGCAAAAATATATCGGGGATCTCCTTTTTTAAATAAAATACTTAAATTATTTTATGACCCAAAAATTTGTAAGTTTAAAGAATTGTGGTTGCCACCTAATTGGTCTGTTACTGCTAAAGATAAGGAGATTATTTTCACGCCATCAGAACAGTTCGTTTTTGCCATCTTAAGAGGCGATACCAAAACAGCAAAATCATTACTTGATGCAAAATTGGTTGATGCCAATACGGTAATTTCAGATGGAAGAACGATGCTTACTCCACTGAGTCACGCATTAGGTCGAAGATACTGTGGTGATGAAAATTTTGAAATGGTAAAACTTTTATTAACATATGGCGCCGATCCCAATTCAATACTACACTCTGTAATAGAACGGGCGAGTTCTTGGATTGATTATGATATGTCTGAAAGAAATATCAAAATTATTCAAATTGCAAAACTTCTGCTGCAACATGGCGCAAAACCAACGAAAGCCGATTTGAAATGCATTGAAAAACATCTGATTGGTAACTTGACATGTGAAGAAAATGAAACGGTTTATGTTAAAGGAACAAAACCTTTTGCGGACATCTTAATTGATTTATTTAACGATCCTTCTATTTATAATATTAAATATATTAAACTCGAAGGCGATGATCTGGAATTATATCGCTCGTGTAAAGAAACAAATAAAATGTTTGGTGGTCTTAAATGTTTTATGTTATTGCAAAAAGCTAGTGATGTAACAATAGATCCCGATCATGTTGAGGATAGATTAAGTGTTTCTATGCCAAAGGATTTAGACGCGGCTTATATATCATTAGAAAAGGCTATCTTAGCCCATAATTCTAAGACTATCAGAACTAATTCGACAGAAGCCAAAAACACGAATGGCAAAGCGGATCGTGAAGTCGACCAGTTAATGAAAAAATTTAACGTTCCCGAAATTAAGGATGCTAAAAAAATTGAAGAGAATATTAAAGTTGGTAATCAACTGCTAAAAGGTATTATCAAAACAAAAGTCTGGGAAGGCAGATTGGAAGAATTATCCGAGACAATCAATTACTATATGCCAGGATAAGTCAATAAAGGACGCCTTCCCACGTAAATGCATGGAGAGTGTTATTCCATGCATTACAATTAGAACGGTCAACAAAATGCAACGAATCGAAAGTAAATCAGAAAATAAACATATGGCAGCTTATTCCAGTTGGGACACACATCAAGGTAGAGCAAATAGTGTGGTGCCGCTAGCAAATAGTCAAGCTGCCATTGTTTCATTAATAAATAACAGAAATATTATCCATATCTGGAATCTTGAAACTAAAACAAGTTTTGACTTAGATCAAAAGGTTTCCTGTGATGCTATGATAGAAATTTTTGGAACGCATCTTGCTACATATAGCCATTCAGATCATAACATTCGAATTTGGGACATCGCAAAAAAAGAATGTATTTTGACGCAACGATGTGAGTTGCATGTATTATCTATCGCGGTATCATCAGAAGGGAATCTTATTACTCGACATAGAAATAAATTACAAATCTGGAAAATTGACAATGGTAAATTGACTTTGTTATCAGCAATTAATGCATCTGGATGTGACTATCGCAATAATATGATCACACTAGTTAATAAATCTTTTGCGATAGATTTTGAGGAAGATCTTGGTTGTTTTAGATCATGGAACTTTAAAAATGGAAATTATAAAAAATTTCCATTTGCTGCTAGTGATTTGAGTTTATATCCCCTCAATCAAAGTAAGACAGGCGATTTTGTTAGTCTGACTCGATGTGGAAATAATGATGCCGTTGTTGTCTGGAAAGTGGATGAAAATGGAATTATTAATCGTGTTGGTTTATTGAGTCGTTTTGGTTCACACTGTGGCGTAGCGTTATATGCTCCTGCTGTCGAATTGTTAGATGAAGAACATTTAGTTGTTTCAGGCGGAGGTGGAGAAATGAGTCTTTGGAATGTACCAAGACAACAATTTATCACATCTATTAATTTAAAAGAAAAGGATTCTGGAATAGAATATTTTATTCCATGCTCAAACGGAAAAATAGGTTATGTAACATATGAAGGAAATTTGGGTATTCTAGAATTTAATTGTGTCAAAGATTATATCCAGAAAAAAGTAGCAACGATTTCCACTTCAACACCATTAATCCCTGAACTTAATAATATTATATTTGGATATATGGGATATTCAGAAAATTATTCTAGCTTATTTAAAGCAGCTAAGGCATACACCAAAGAGGAAATCGCTTTCATTGACGCATCGTGTGCTATAAATACACCTTAATCAATAAATTAAACAATTTGTAAGACAATTGACGCCACTTCTTCTACTCTATTGATGATTCATAGTACTTTTTTAACGGATGTCTAATAACAATCGATCTGAAGCTGGATAAAAAAATGTAGCCTCATGCTTATTATTCAAAAGATGAATCACTCTTCCGCCTGGGATAGATTGAAATTTTTGAATCATACTGAAATTGGTTTCACCTTGTAATTTTATAGTCAAAATCATTTGCTTAGCTTTGTTAGCAGTAATCCATTTCATCGCTAATTCATAAAGGCGCTCAGGATAACAAGCGACATCACTCAATAACCAATCAATTTTATCTGGTATATCATTCGGATCCAGTGCAAAAGCACTTTGTTTCAAATAAGTAATATTTGGTAGTTTCACAATATGCGCAGCCAAAGGGGCTTTATCAATTGCAGTGACATGCGCGCCAAAAGATTGCATAACATAAGTCCATCCACCTGGCGAGGCACCGAGATCTAATACTGTTTCGCCCGGTTTTGGATTATGCTCAAGCAGGGAAAGAGCTTCCCATAGTTTAAGATAGGCACGATTAGGCGGATTTTTTTTATCTTCAATAAATTGAAAATCACCCAAAGGGGGTCTTTTCCAGCGCTGACTACTGAATACCAACGTGTTTTTATCAATCAAACTAAAGCAACCTATATCAGGTAACGGATTTAAAATGGGAAAGGTGTGTGATAAAGGCGGAAGTTTGCGAAGTTCGCTTGCGATCAAATGCGAGCGACGTATATTTTCGATAGGATTTAAATACCAATATTTACCGGCCGCTCTTAAAATTTTAGCGGCTTCTGAAATTGACTCAAATTTAACTATTGTTGGATTTAACCAAACGTCGTTCGCAAAACAAATATCATTTTTTTTAACAGAGGAAAAAACTAAATTACCCATTATCTGGGAAAAGGTTCCTAATTCGTCTTTTAGTTCGTTTAAATAATCGGGATGAGCGATATAAATGATTTCTGTAGAATTTAATGACATAACAAATATTTTTTCAACCTTCATGAGAATCATTTAATTATATAATAGATTTATTTAAAAAAATCTTCTAGTTTGAGATGTGAATCAAAATTGTTTTAGATTTAACAGCTTTACTTTGCTAGTATGTTTACCTTTTGCGCATTACTAGTAATCTATACGGTATTTTTCCCTAAAAAATAAAGCTATCGTACGTATATTTATTGAAATGAAGAAGGTACACCATGAGATCCTCAACTGAACACAAAGAATCATCTACTTATGACATCGGTATTGTAGGCGCGGGCCCAGTTGG
Source organism: Gammaproteobacteria bacterium (assembly GCA_025451335.1). Classification (GTDB taxonomy): domain Bacteria; phylum Pseudomonadota; class Gammaproteobacteria; order DSM-16500; family DSM-16500; genus JAJPGW01. Next base: position 22,954 of record JANWKO010000202.1, on the reverse strand, counting down.
TTGCATTTTGGCTTGCGAATTAATTGATCAGGCAAAAATAGCGCAACAAGATATATCGGTCGTGATGTATGAACGACACAAACAGTATGAGCGTACACAAAATCTTAAATTAGATCTTGAAACCATAAAAAATGAAGAAATTAAACAAGACATAATGCGATTGGTCGCAGCTGGACAAGCAAAACGAATTGCTAAAACAAATAATATAGATATCCCTATTAAAACGTTAGAAACATGTTTAGTAGAACATGTAAAAAAGCGCAAGATTAAAATTATCTATAAAGAATTTATTACTCGGGAAGAATACAAAAAGTTAGAAAATCATTCGGAATTTAAAACGAGAGAAGCCGTTGAAAAATTAGCAAATAAAAAATTTGTAGTAGGAGTAGAAGAATTAAATTGCAAAATGATTATTGGTGCAGATGGTTCACGTAGCACAGTCCGTCAATTAATTGTAGATGATAAAAAAAATCCCACCACAAAAACTGACTTGAGAAATATGATAGAAGTTAAATATCAGGTTGAAGGTGAAGCTCGTACGATGGGTGCCTTTGAAAACTTTACTACACAACTACTTCTTAACGGCTTTCTCTGTCTAGAGCATATCAAAAGACAACCTGGTGAATTGAATTCACAGATAACTCTGCGTTTTTTAGTGGATGATGAAACATTTAACGATTCTCGTTTGAATGGAGTCAATGCTAAAAATCTATTGCCGCTAACCTATAACATCCCTAAAAAATTAAGGGATGCGATTAATAAATGGGTAAATCAACGAGGAGACGATACTGGAATTGTTCCTCTTTCTGCAACCATTAATAAAACTAATTTATCAATATACACGAGTAAGCAGTTTTCCGACTTTGATAAAAATTTAATTCTTTTATTAATTGGGGATGCTGCATGCGGTTTTGCTTTTATGACAGGATTAAATTTAGGCATAGATGCAGCGACTATATTAGCAAAAATGATCATTTCGCATTATCATTTAATCACGGATGGAAATGAAAAAGGTATAAGTGACTTTCTTAATCAATACAATCAATTATTGGAAAAAACATTTAGAAAAGGATCGGATTTAGTTAATCAGGCAAATAATAAAATCAGTAAAAATGAAAAAATTGTTAAATCAGCCTATTATTCAACACTACCCATTAAAAGTATTCGAGATTATAGTTTAAGTGAATCTAACCCAATTTTTGAAGCAAGTTATCATGTTAATCTCCTGCCTTTGATAAAATATATTAATAAGAATGCAAGATCATCGGATTTAGATTTTTATCGGTTAAGCAACAATCTTCTCAATAAATTGACAGACGAAAATTTGTCTTATGATTTTAACTCTATTTATTCGCTACTACATCTCGCTTACTGTAAAAATCTCAACTTAGAAAAGCGTAAAGCAGAGCGCAGTCCACATTATTCTTTCTGGTCGTATCTTGGCTTTCCGATTGTGGAGTCAGCCGAAGCGATTGTAAGAAGAACTTCTTTAGAGTTAAAAGAATGCAAAGATGAAAAAGAAATTGATATACCTCTACATTTACCAACTCAAAAAGGTAAAAAACTCTCAGAGGAACTTCATCGAATTATTAGAGATATATATACAAGAACTGTTTTATTTGAAACTCAATATGGTGAACAAACTAAACGCTTATTAAGCGTTGCTATTCCAGAAGAGGAAAAGTCGAATTTTCTCATTGGTGAATATGTGGGTTTAAAATTAAGATGAATTCATGATATTAGCATTCATGACGAAGCATTTCGCTGCTATAGGCGGCGGGGTGCTTTTCATTTACATTTTTATGGATATCTTTGTGCCATCTAATGACTTTTAATTGGATTACAAAGAGCAGGATTTTGAAATCGAACTTCCAAAATTAATTCACCAAATTTCCTGATTATCTTCAGAATTAATTTGATCAAGATTGTATACATCATTGCGAAAATTTAAGCGACCTTCTTCATCTACCCAGGTCGTAATATAGGTAACAAAAATAGGAATAGGTACAGGTACTTTGACGTATCTTGTTTTTCCTGTAGCTAATATTTCTTGCAGTCGTTCTTCACTCCAATTTGGACTATCTTTCATTAAATAATTTACTAATGCAAAAGGATTTTCTAAGCGAATGCAACCATGACTGTAATCACGAATATCGGTTTCAAATAAGTTTTTTGCTGAAGTATCATGCATGTACACATCATGCGAATTTTGAAATTCAAATTTCACTTGTCCTAAAGCATTATCCGGACCAGGATCTTGACGCAAGTGATAAATCAAGCCACTTTCTGCTGCAGATTCCCAATTCACACGACCAGGGGTGATTTGGCCAGAATCATCATCTTCCGTTTTAAAAATTCTAATATGCATTCTATGGAGATATCCTGGATCTTCAAGCATTTTAGGCGCGATATCTTTTTTCGCAATTTTGTTCGGAATATTCCAATAAGGATTAAAAACAATGCGTGTAATTTTAGAAGCAATTTCCGGCGTTTGTAAATCTGGTTTACCAACAATTGCGCGTAAAGAAAGTATTCTGTGATGATTTTCATAAAGATGCATATGAAAATCAGGAATGTTGACAATGATAAAACGATCATCATTTTTTAATTTCGATGATAATGCAGCCCAACGTTGCATATTCAAAGCAATTTGTTGCATGCGTACGGCAGGTGAAACATTTAATTCATTACGCGTGTCGTTTCCTATCGCTCCATCCGCCTTGAGTCCATGTCGTTCTTGAAAACTTAAAATCGCTTCTCGCAAGCGATAATCATAACGCGATCCACCTTGATCATCATAAGGTGATAAATCACCTGTCATCAGCAAGCGTTCTCGTAAAATTAAAACGGAATGACTTTTTGTTCCCAACTTTATGACAGAAGGGTGAGAAGGTATCATGGGCCAATATTGTTGACTGGCTTTTTGGTAAAATGCGAGAGCTTGATTTAGCTGCCAAAAGTTTTTGCTAGCTAGATTTTGTGATGGGATGACCGATGAATTTCGATACGCAAGTGTAATTGTGGTTGTTTGTCCAATGACAAAAAGGACCACAAAAACTAATATTGCTAGGCGTTGCATGAACATCCTGCTCATGGCTTTATCCTAGGATCTGTCGACATTTCTAATAACAACTTAATCGAATAGGACGATTGTAAGCTCAGCTATGAAATGTCGAACAAATCTTAATATTTACTCTTATTATTATTTTAGCACTGATAAATAAAGAAAATGTTGAAAGAATTTTTCAATGCACATAGAATAAACATATATTAAATTATATAATTTTTTTTATTCCATTTCTAGATTATGCCATTATTCTAACATTTGCATTAGATACTAGTGCAGTGAGTCTCTAGTGCATAACTAGCCCATGTTCCGATTCGGTCGCAAACCCTCATAACCTGGTAAAATTTGCCGCTTAAAAACTATCCAATAACAAGTTTTATGATTAGCTTTAAAGGCAGGCATTTCATTAAGGAAATCATATAATGGTTGTTCGTAGGTATGTCTTCTATTCTTTAAGCTATCGCGCTTTAGATAAAGAAGATAATACGATACGATTGATAAAAGTGGAGCAAATAAAGCAGACATTGATTCAATGAATTTTCAGTTGATTATATTCTCCGGTTGCGCTTTAATAAAATAGATATTCATCAAATAAAATATTTAAATAATATTAGTGTTCTGTGATTGCTTTAGGATTTTTAATTATATTCTCATTATTTCCAAATCTTTCATTTAATTCGGCAACTGTCATATTACTTAAGTCAGCACTATTTATAATTTCATGTGTTGTATGACTAATTAAACTTTGGATTTCAGCAAACTGTAATGAATCGATGCCAAGTGCAAGTAGGCTTGTGTTCTTAGGGACCTTAAGTAAATCGATATTTAAAATTTGTCCTATTCTTTTAATAATATCTCTTTTATCGAGTGACAGAGATTGCTCGTGTTTAATTTTGAAGGGTTGATAAACTAAATTCACTACATTCTCTTTAAGCATGCAAGTTTCAAGATAATCTAAACAAGAGTCGATGCTCTGCAACGACATACCTAAGCTCTGAGCATAGAGTTTAATATATTCAGGGTCTTTATTAGCGACAATCCCAACGTTATCAACTCCACCCCATTGTATAGCAAGCGCGGGTAAGCCAACGTTTTTCCTTGCATAACACAGATTTTCCAAATAATTATTTGAAAAAGCATAATTAGATTGACCAGCATTACCAAGAGATGAAATGGAAGAAAAGCAAACAAATTGCTGGATGGGATGATGACGACTACATTGATCAAGTTGAATTCCAATTGTTATCTTTGAATTAACTGTTTCTTCCCATTTATCTTTAGTCATTCCATCAAAAAGAACATCGTTTAAAACTACGCTTAAATGGTAGATACCAGTTAAGGGAGGTAATTCTTCAAAGAATTGTTTAGCATCGTTATGATTTGTGAGATCATGAGTCGTTATATCTACCTTAATATTTTTATTTTGTAAGCGTTTAACAAAAAGTTTTTGTTCACCATTTACTATACCTTTTCGACTTACCAGAATGATATGAGTTGCTCCTCTCTCTACTAGCCATTCAGCCAATGCCATACCAAAACCACCCAAGCCTCCCACAATAAGCTGAGCACCATAGGTATAAAAACGATTTTCAATCTCAGGTGGTCGAAACCCTTGCATATCAATCAGAACTTTACCAAGATGATGGCTTCCTCCTAAGTAGCGAAAAGCATCCTGAAGTTCATCACATTTAAAGATTTTATAATCTAATGGTTTAACGACGCCTCTCATTAATCCATCAGTAAGCAAAGTCGCCAATCGAGTCATAGTCGATTCATCATTAAGTATTTGATCGAGATCAATACCGCAGATTGTCGTATTAGGTAGCAATACTTGCATTCCGATTTGTGTATTTAGCATAAGATCATATTTGCCGATTTCAATAAAATATCCATGCTGAGCTAAACAACGCAAACCAGCTTGCAATTTATCATCTGCTAATGAATTCAAAATAATATCAACACCTTTCCCTTTTGTTTGCCCAAGAATTTGTTTCTCAAATTGGGTAGAACGTGAATCACTGATGTGAGCATCATCAAGACTAGGAAATAACAGTTTTAAATAATCACGCTTACTTTGTTGACATGTCGCGAACACTTCACATCCAATATCAAGAGCAATACGAATCGCAGCTTGTCCGACAGCGCCTGTACCTCCATGAATGAGAACTTTGTAGTGAGGCTGGATCTTTGCTCGTTCGAAAAAGGAATAGTAACAAGTTAAATAAGCGACAGGTATTGTGGCTGCATCTTCGAGTGACATGTTCTCAGGAACATTCCAAATCAAATCGGAGTTAACAAAATTTGCAAAAGAGTCAAGTGCAACTCCCATGACTTTTATGCCATCACAAATACCCGAAAACTCTATGCCAAAGCCTGAACTTTCTTTTGACCTACCAAGATAACTTTCTTTCGTAATTTTACCGCTTGCCAGCATCACATCACGAAAATTCATTGCAGCAAATGCCACCTTCGATAACTTACCAGAACGCGGTTTATTTTTAACAAATTTAAATCTATTTTCTTTATACAATTCATTCACTTCAATATGAAAATGGATATCTTTGGGTGATACAGTTTCAAATGTTTCAGGAACATAACACTGTGTATAAAGTTGATCATTGATAACTATGTTAGTAGCCAAAGCGTTTTCCATTACTTTATTCATGACAAGTTCTGGATTTTCTGCGCAAAGACTAATTGAGCGTTTACCTTCTTTAGTAAGTGATCGACTAAAACCTGCCATCCCTCCGGGTGCATGATGACAAAAAATAAAAGGACCCTTAGAATTTTTAATTTGATCGGACCATTCTTCATTATAGGGAATACTTGGAGAATTTTTAATTTCATATTGGTTAGAAAAAGGTTTTCTTATGAGATAAATACAGCTAAATTTATTTCTATCAGTACAATCGCAAATTAATTTGAATTTAACTGTCTCAAATAATTTTTTCCAACTGTCATGAGAAAGCCAAAGACCAAACTCTCTTTCATCATTAAAATTCCATGCGGATTTATCTAATCCAAATAAGGGTAACGCCCAACTAGAAGTCATTTCAAACAAAAGCATAAATGCACCAGGTTTCATTAGATCATAGAAACTTTGTAATGTGCTTTCAATGTTGTTAGCGACATGTAAGGCATTCGAAGCTGCAATTAAATCAGCTTTACCAATAATAGCGGTCATCTCAGGAGACATTTCTTTATTTAAATCAAAAATTTCATAATTAATTTTGAATTGGCTAGTTATGTCATTATGTATAATTCGATTGGGTGTAATATCTGAACAAACAATCATATCTTGCTGAGTTAGACAATGGCCAATTTGTTTTAAAAAACCACCTGTACCTGTACCAATTTCAAATAAATTAATTTTATGTTGAGAATTTTCACGTATCACACTCATGCATTTTTCCAAAAAGGATATATCAATTGAAAAATCCTTATGATAGTTGTCAGCATAGTGGGGACTATTCGCAATAGTGGTAATTGGCGCTTGGATAAGGGCATCTACATTTTTGTAGCAATCTTCTAATAACTTAAAATAGGGTTGATCACTGAACTGAGCAAGACATTCGCTATTAACTTCATATTGATAATGTTTAACAATCTGTTTAATTTTTTCATGATGTGGCTCTGTTAACTGGTCTTGAATGGATTTAAATTTATTGATTCCATAATGTAAAATTTCATTTACGTAATTGGATTGATCTTCATTCATCTGCGTCGTTCCCTGCAGAAGAAAATGTTCTTTCTGAAATATAACTGGCTCGTTTATCTTCTTTTTAGGAGCTCGCGTAGTTACCATTCCTTCAATAAGAATTTCACCGCAGCTAATAGAATTAACGTAAGCATTGAATACCATATGTTCAGCTTTATTTTCGGATAATTCAATATGTCTAATATAAGTAGGTAATCGCAATTCTTTGCTTGTATTACAAAGTAAACTTGCTTGTAACATACCATCTAAAAAACTAATCCAATGTTTGAATTCATAAATAAAGTAAAAATAACCACCATTGTCATGAACAAATGCTTTGCTAATGGTTTGAAAATCTTTGCCATAATTCAACCCTATATTATTGCTAAATCGATAAAAGGTCCTAGCATCGATTTCATCATTTTTATTCAATTCGGGAATAGTGGAAGGGGATGTACTTTGTTCTTTGAAACTTAATTTTGCCTTAGCAATCATTTCATTATTAAAAGTAATTTCATATTCACCACTTATAGGACAAAAAACGTCTAATTTTATTGCTTCGCCTACTAGAGGTACGCTGCGTAGGATTTTAAGATTATCAATACAGACTATCTTTGCATCCTTTTGATCTTCTGAAAAAGATTGCCAAAATAGATAGACGTAACCTGTTGCCGGAAAAATTGGATTATTATCCACTTTGTGATCTAACAAATAATGATCTTTATTTTGCAAATCGAAATGGAAAGTTTTTTTATATTTTCTTTCTCTAGAATTTTCGCGAGGAATTGGAAAATTTTCACGTTGCCAAGCCGTTTGTTTTGAACGAACAGAAAGAGGTGGGCGTATCTTATCTGGAATAACCTTGATATCTACCCCTAACGTCCATAAACGTCCAATTCCCTTTTTAAATGTTTCTAAATCATTTTCATTTCTAGACAGCAGAGAAACATATTTTATATCGGGTACGCAATCACGTATGATTGCTCTTAAAGCAGCATGAGGACCTATTTCAAGAGCGATGGCATTATTAGGGATTTGATTCATGGCTCCCATAAAATCAACGGCGCGTGTGACACTTTCTACATGATAGGCTTCCGTGAATGTTTTAGGATGATAATCTTGAATCGCGGATATCCAGGTTTTATTTCGATTTTTTGACTTCTTAACTGTATTCTTAAGATGAGATTTGACGTTGTTTTTATCAATTAATAGCGAATGGTAAGGCACATTTTCTGTATTGATTTCGCGGATAAATATTTCTTGGTTATTTAATTGTTGCAATATTTCCAATAACTGATTTTTATCTCCTGACAAAGTGATATTGCGTGGGCTATTGATACAGGCCACGCATACTTTATTTGCATTGATAAGATATGTCTGAATAGCTTCTTGACTTAAACCAACGGATGCCATCATTCCAGGCGTAATATCTTCGGAAGCTCGACCGCGAGCTTCTGCAATGGCCATGGTTTCTTGAAGTGTTGTTGCACCACTGGCATAGCCTGCTGCAATTTCACCCGCACTGTAACCCACATATCCAGAAGCTTTAATTCCCAAAGATTTGATTAATTCTACTAATCCAATTTGTATCGCTACTAATACACGAGTAGCATTCAAAGGTCCTTGCCAACCTTTCTCTAATAACAGTGGGATATCTTTCCCGCATTTATATATTGTTTTCTTGAAAAGAGAAGAAGCATTTATGAGTGAAAGACCCATTCCCTTCCATTGTGATCCATTTCCTGAAAAGATAAAATATAGGGGACGATTTTCAATTTCTACAATTTGTGGATCATCGGGAATGCCAACTACTTCATGCCAGGAATAACGTTCGTCCTTGAAAACGGGTATTTGTTGTGGATGTTTTTCAAGTTCTCTTTTTAGCTGATACAACCCCTCTTTAGTACGTGAACTTATAAAATAAAGAGAGTGCCATGGTTTTTTTTGTTTTTTTCTAGGTTGTCGTACATTTTCGATAAGAATAGATGCATTGGCTCCGCCAAAACCAAATGAATTGATAATGGCTTTGCCACCTTTCCATTTTAATGGCTCTACCATCACCTGTAAGTTTCCTAGAATTGGAATTCTGTCTTCCAAATGCAGTTGAGGATAAATGGTTTGTGTCTCGTAACTGAGTAATACTTTGGAAAGACCAGCAAGACCAGAAACTCCTTCACCATGTCCCATACAAGCTTTGACTGAACCCACTATCAAATCTTTTCTATCACCAAAAAAATTTTGAATGCCAGTTACTTCTTCCGTATCGCCAGCAACAGTACCAGTTCCATGGCATTCAATATATTTCACTTCACTTGGATATGTTTTTGTATCATGGGTAATTTTCTTGTAAAGTTCAGTTTGCCATATATGGTTGGGATAAATAATTCCTTTTTCATTGTAGCCACAAGTATTGATATGTGAAGCTAATATTTTTGCATAGGGTGCATAGCGAACAAATTTAGGATTTGTCGTCAATACTATTGTGACAACACCTTCACTGCGAGTATAACCGTTAGCATTTTTATCAAAGGTCTTGCAAAAACCGTCCGGAGATAACATTTTTAAATTATTGAAACCGACAGTTAGGCCTGGATTGATAAATATGGAACTTGCTGCAACAAGCGCGAATTCACATCTTCCACTTTTTAAGTCGTTAAGAGCTTGATGTAAAGCTGTAAGTGAACTAGCACATGCTGTATCGATATGGTAAGAAGGCCCGTGAATGTCGTAATAAAAAGATAAACGATTAGCATACATTGATTGAGCGCAACCTGTTATTTCATAACCACTCATCTTTTCAGTTTCGAGTAAATAGTATGTCATCGAATCACAAAAAGGAGATGAAATGTATACGCCCGCTTCAGATCCTTTTATTTCGTTGGGTAAAATTGCAGCATCTATTAATGCTTCGTGTGTAGTTTCTAAAAATAGTCGAAGTTGAGGGTCAAGTTTTTCAGCTTGTTTACCATGAATTCCAAAAAAAATATTATCAAACTCATCTAATGATTGTTTTATTTTGCCAAAATATTCTGGAGTATTTTTATAACCGGGTATCCAACGTCGATCATCTCTTGTTACCATATTTATTTTGTTTAAAAGATTTGTATGAAACTCGAGCGGATTATTAGATTCTGGTAATCGTAAAGCATATCCAATGATACTAATTTGTTTTCCATTTAATCGTGTCATTATCATTCCCTATGTTGATCACAAGAAGATTAAACCAAATTGACAAATTTATTTCAAGCTTATAAATTTATCATATTCAAAAACAGGTAAAATGAAATGACTGATCAAGATACTATTAATATCGCTTGTAATGAAAGAAATTTAATTAAACAATTAGTCGTTTCGAGTAAACAAAAAAAATTATCTCTAATATCTACAATAGCAACACATTATCCCGATGTGATTGCGTTCTGTTTTTTAGAACAAAATGGCTTAAAACGGTTTATAAGCTACGGTGAACTCAATAAAAAAATAGAAAGCATAGCAGCTATTTTACAATCTAAGTTTAAACCTGGCGAACGAGCTTTATTAATTTTTCATCCTGGTTTTGACTTCATCGCCTCATTTTTAGCATGCCTTTCAGCAAAAATCATTGCTATACCCGCTTATCCGCAATCAAATAACAAATCTCAAGAAAAATTACAAAAAATTATCAATAATGCAGAACCTACACTTATAATATCAACTACAGAGTTACTTCAATTTTCTCCAAAACATCTGGCACAAATCAATGTTGATAAACTAGGAAATAACGGCACGTTTCGACTTCTAGATATAGGATATGATTATCCAGCTTTCTTGCAATATACCTCCGGAACAACAGGAGAGCCAAAAGGTGTTATTATCACTCATGGGAATTTATTTAATAATATGATTTTGATTGGTAATGCATTTGACACGGATCGTACAGAGCTATCCCAACGAGATCGTTTTTGTGTTTCGTGGTTGCCACCCTATCATGATATGGGCTTAATTGGTTCTATCTTAACACCACTCTTTGGAGGTTTCTTATCTATATTAATGCATCCCTTGACGGTCTTATTGAATCCCTTTCAATGGCTGAAAACAATTAGCGACTACAAAGCCGATATTAGTGGCGGGCCTTTGTTTGCTTATGAGTATTGCATTAACAAAATTACAGACGAACAAAAAAGACATTTAGATTTAAGTTGTTGGGGACTTGCTTTTTCAGGAGCAGGACCTCTCTATTTAGAAACGTTTGAGCGGTTTTATCAGGCCTTTAAAAATTGTGGTTTTAAAAAAAATGCTTTTTTTTCTTGCTATGGTTTAGCAGAATCGACTCTCTGCGTTTCACATGGATTACGTGATGATGGCATAACTTCAAAACCCTTTTCGGTTAAAAAATTATATTTAAATCAAGTAATGCTAAATGATGAGTTGAGCTTATCTTCAATACGTCATTTAGTGAGTTCAGGGAAACCTGTTCAAAATGTAAAAATTGTGAATCCAACAACATGTCAATTATGCCAATCTAGTGAAGTAGGAGAAATTTGGATATCTGGGTCTTCAGTGGGAAAAGGATACTGGAATAATGAGAGAGCAACTAAAAACAATTTTCAAGCCAATATTGCTGATGATGCAAGTAAACTTAACTATTTACGCACAGGTGATTTAGGATTCTTATGGGATGGTGAGCTCTATGTGACTGGACGTTTGAATGATGTAATTCTGATAGATGACAAGATTTATTATCCTCATGATATTGAGAGAACGATCGAAAAAAGTAATGCGTCAATTCAAAGTGAAGGCTGCGCTGCGTTTACTCTTACCACAAATGGCAAAGAAAGCTTAGCGATTATATGCGAAGTCAATAAGAGTTCTCTTGATTTCGAAGAGTTACGTTATATTATTTCCGATGCAGTGTTCTATCATCATGAGCTTGCTATCCATCATCTGTTATTTATCTCTCCTCATACTCTTCCAAAAACGACAAGCGGGAAGAAGAAGCGATTTGAATGTAGAGCACTCTCTTTAGAAAATTCAAATTCTTCATTATATCTTTGGAAAAGTTAAGACTATCTAGTTATCATTTCCCAGATAATTTTTTTATAATCTCGAAAGGTTATATAGATTGATTTAGGTGGCATAGGTATTTTGTCCAGAAACGGACGAGTATATAAAATTACTTGTGTATGATGTAATACGTGTTCTTTTGAATCTCCATGGGTAATAAATAGAAAAATTTTCTCGAGTAAGCCTGAAGGTTTAAGATTACGGCTTAATAGATTGCGTTCGTTTGATGGCATAGATTTATCGACGATTATATTGCCATGTTCGATTAATTGTGAATTATGTTGAATCGAACCTGCAATTATAAATAATAATAACCAGCTGATAATAATGTTAATGACATTTACTTCAAGAATAAAATATGAAAAAGCAAATAAACTTCCATACAAAATAGTCGAGGCTATTAAAGAAATGATAAAGCTTTGCCAACTAAAGCGCGGGTGTTTCATAATAACAAAAAGAGTAACAAAATAAATAAATATCATACCCAGCACAATTTCAGTAAAATAATAGAGTCGGCGCAGTTTATTATTTTTGATATAGCCAAGTGGATGAAATTCAATATCATTTAGAGTATGTGTGCTAGCATGATGCGTACCATGGCTGATGTTGTAAACCTGTGGATCATGTGCTAGTAACCATCCATAAAAGACAAACAAGATTCGATTGGGAATAATAGGAACATATTTATGCCAACTTTCATGATACAAATAACATACCCAGCTAAATAAAAATGTTCCAGGAAATATCATCATTATAATTGTAATAACAAGAGGAAGGTTCTGATACAAGAATGGAACAAATGCGAGAAATATCATCCAGAATAATGGGATCAAAAAGAATTTATAAGCTTCATGATTTACCATCTCTGGCGTAATAATGTTTTCCATATTTTCTAATCTATTCCTATTTGTCCTTTTTTCAGTTTAACATATTCTATAAATCAAACACCATAAACTGAAAACTTTAAGTTGTTTGATCTGCTTTATTTGCCACCTACATTGCATTACTATAATCGTTTACAAAGATAAAGGATATTTATGTGTGGACTGGTTGGCGCTTTTGATTTAAGGGAGAACCGAGTCTTTGATGTAATGACTTTACGTAAAATGATTAAGGCGATTCGACATCGCGGCCCCGACGAAGAAGATTGTGTTGTCGAGCCAGGCATTGCTATGGGTGCTTGCAGACTTGCTATTAGGGATATCAAATACGGTCAACAGCCTTTATGGAATATTGAAAAAAATGTTGTTGTTGCCTTCAACGGTGAAATTTATAACAACGAACTATTACGAGACATCTTACAACAAAAAAAATATCACTTCCGTACACGTTGTGACACAGAGACATGGCTTTATCTATATCAAGAAGCAGGTGAGCAATTATTTGATTTAGTAAAAGGACAATTTGGTCTTAGTCTCTGGGACAAATCCAAAGCAACTCTTTTATTAGCTCGTGATCGCACTGGAATCAGCCCCTTATTTTATATCGAACAGGATGGCTGGCTCATTTGGTCGTCCGAAATTAAAGGTTTACTTGCGTCAGGTCTAATAAGACCTGAACCTGATTATATTGGCATTGATACCATCATTCAGACTATGACAAGCATTGGCTCGCGTACTGTATTTAAGAATGTTCATAGTCTTTTGCCAGGCCACTATTTGCAAATTAGTAAGTCATCAAAAAAACTTGTTAAATATTGGGATTTAAACTTTCCTTGGAACGGTGAAGAAAAGACTGGAACGTCAAAAATATTAATTGAGCAATTCGATTCACTCCTCCAAATGGCGACAAAAAGACGAATGGTAGGAGACGTCGAAATAGCGAGTTATTTAAGTGGCGGAGTGGATTCCTCAACAATACTTGCAATTGCTGATAAAGCTAACAATAAAGTGCAAGCCTTTACTATTCAATTGTTGAGTGACGTTGGTATTGATGAATTATCACAAGCACAAGCAACGGCAAAATATCTAGGATCGGAAATTAATTGGATTAGTATTTCTAAGCAAACCATTCTCAATTGCTACCCAGAATTAATTAAAGCGACTGAATTTCCAGTCTTTGATACATCATGCGCATCCCTGTTGGAATTGGCAAAATTAGTCCGTAAACATCAATTTAAAGTTGTGCTGTCAGGGGAAGGGGCAGATGAAGCCTTGGCAGGATATAGCTGGTTTAAATATCAAAAAATATTTAATATTATTTCCCATATTTCATCTATTCCATTTAAACAACTACAACGATATGTTCTAATGTCGATTCAAAAAGATTTATCCACCTTGGCTCCTTTTAATGCTTTAAATGGGGTTCGGATTGCACAACAAAATGTTTTTGAAATTTTAGGTTCAAGCCGTACGTTATATTACAGTCCGTTGATGAAGGCTGAAACAACTACACATAATCTATATTTAGATAAATCCTTTATGCATCCTGACTTTTCAAAATGGCATCCTTTAAATCAAAGCCTTTATATTGGCTATAAGACATTGCTTGCAGGTCACTTGATGATTGGGAAAGGAGACCGCTTGCTAATGAATTCCTCCGTTGAAGGTCGTTATCCATTTCTTGATGAAGATGTTATTGATTTTTGTTGTCAACTTGCTCCTAAGTACAAATTGCGTTTTCTAACTGAAAAATGGTTATTACGCCAAGTCGCAAAAGCTTATTTGCCAAAACAAACGGCAAATCGTCCAAAAGGTATGTTTAGTGCGAAACGTGCAAGCTTATTTCTGAATGCGAGTACATCAAATTGGGTTGATGAACTGCTTAGTCCCACATCCTTAGAAAAAACAAACTATTTTAATTCAAAGGGTGTAGCATTTTTAATTAAACAATTGCATGGCATCAATGAAAAATCAATTACAAATAATTATAAACAATTGAGTTATTCACATGGACTCACTGCCGTGATTGCCACACAACTTTGGCATCATACTTTTTTCGGAGGAGGTTTGTGTAGCTTGCCTTATTGGCGAGCGCCTTAACCACGAACACCAGCTTGAAGGTCAGTTGTTTCGCATATCGTGGTTTTAGGAGTGCATATTTCCGATCTTAATTACTTTGTAATCATCTCCCATAAAACCTTTTTATAATCTTTAAACGTTATGTAGATTGCATCAGGGGGCATAGGAAGGGTATGTAAAAATGGTCTTGTATAAGTACTCACCTCGGTATGATGTAATATATGCTCTTGTGCATGCCAATGAGTTAGAAACAAAAATATTTTTTCGAACCAACCAACTGGGTAAAGATTGCGTGTTAGCATAATACGGTCATGAAATGGAGTGGATTCATTCAAAATAATATTACCATGTTCAATCAATTGCGAATGATGTTGAATGGTGCCTCCAATAATGAACATAAGTATCCAACTGATAATTATATTGCTGCTTTTTACGTTTAGGAAATAATGTGAAAATGCAAAGAAACTTCCAAATATAACTATTAATGCTAGAGCTGAAATAATAAAACTTTGCCATTTGAAACGCGCATTTTTTTTGATAACAAAGAAAGTTATTATGTAAATAAACGATGAACCCAGTAAAATTTCGCCTAAATTATAAATATGGCGTAGTGTATCATTTTTAATAAAACCCAGCGGATGAAACTCAATATCATTCCAGGTATTCGTGTGAATATGATGTCCACCATGCACAATACGATACACCTGTGGGTCATGCGCAAGTAACCATCCATAGAATATAAATAATTTTTCATTAGGAATAGAAGGAACATATTTATGCCAACTTTCATGGTATAAAAAACATATCCAACTAAATAATAAGGAACCAGGAAATATCATTAATGCAATGGTAACAATCAGATAAAAATTTTGGTACATAAATGGAATGAATGAAAAAAATATAATCCAAAGTGCAGGAGCAAGGAAATATTTATGAGCCTCATGTTTTACCAATTCAGGAGTAATGATATTTTCCATAATCTTTTTATTCCCTTCACATCTACTTTATTTTAGAACAGTTTTTAAGATCAAATACTAGCTGGATTTGAGTCATCCGCAGCAGAGCAACCCAAATAAAATCCATGCTTATGTAGCGCCGGCTTGAGACCTTCTTCGATAAACCAGTTTTCGACCTCTTTGATCGAATGTCTCCATTGATAGCGAGGATGAATTGTATCAACGCACCAAAAAACCATTGCTTTGAATTGTTCGCTAAGGGTCATTTTGTCGACTTGAAAAAAAGGTAAATCCTTACCCATGCGTCGGTATGATTTTTTTAATGCTAATTGCCCAATCGGATATAGGGTACATACGATGATATATGACACAAATCGCAACAATCTGGTTGGAATCCGATAACCTTGTCCAAGCAAAATAAAATCGCGAACAAAGTAAGGCAGGCGCCATTCAGGTCCTTCTGAATAGGTAGGATAAAGCCACAGCATCATTGCGGTATCTTTCTTAAATAAGCTGCGAAAAGATGAGAATGCTTCTCGAGTTTTAGGAGTATGGTGTAATACTCCAATGCTCATACCTGCAGCGAATTGCTGTGACTTAAATGGAGGTTGCAAAACATTCCCCTGCACATAATCCAAATTTGGCATTTGGCCAAATTTGGCAATAGCTTCTTCTTGAGGCTCAACACCAAGGTCCATGCCTACGACATTTTGTTCGGGGCATAGCTTCGCCAAAACGGCTGTTTTTTCACCACTACCGCACCCAGCATCTAACATCCATTCACCATTTTTGGGCATGCGGCATTTTTGTAATTGTTCATTCACCCAACCAATCAAAAGGTCATCCTTAAATCCGTAGCAGTGTTTGCCCTCAAAAAGTCCACGCCAACGTGATAACCACTGAAATGAAAATCGCTTGCCAATTTCTGCCACATCTTCTGGTACGTCAACAAGTAAACGTGGGACGCCTTTTTTAATAGGGAAACGACGATCGCAGACTGTGCAACGCAATGTTCCTTGTAGGATTCTAATAGCATTCTCTTCACTGCGCTCTATAATTTCAATATTGCCATAGCAAGCGGGACATGCAAGATGCTCGACTAGAATTTCTCTCATAGTATCACTCCTTAAGCATAATTGAATAACTGATTGATATTATTTGATGGACGTGAAATCCAAATGTATAGTAAAAATATATTCATCGTAAACTCACTGTCATTGTGACATTTTTATTTAACCTATTTACAATAGATTTTACTATTTCCAAAGATGAAATTGAAGTCAGTGAAAATCGATACCGTTGCGCAATCATGGCGATGAACACTGTGGTTTCTAAAATAGCGAAATGTTGACCTAAGCAAGCCCTCGGTCCAGCAATAAAAGGCATATAAATATATTTATATTGCTCACTCAACGGACTTAAAAAACGAGTTGGATCAAAGCCAGCTGGATTAAGCCAATATTGTGGCAATCTTTGCATATGGTAGATAGGTATGTAAATAATATCCCCTTTTTTAATTTTATGTAATCCTATGGCATCATCGCCTATCGCTTGAAGAGAGGTAAAGGGAACAGAGGGTTGCATTCGCAAAGTTTCTTGAATCGCTGCACGAGTAAAAACCAATTTTTCAATATGATCAGCTGTGGGGGATTGATTGCCACAAATTGCTATAACTTCTTCTGAAATCATATCTGCCATTTTAGGATAAAGAGAAAGATACATTAATAGCCATATGCTCAAAGTAGTAGTCGTGGGATAACCTGCAATAATAAATATAATTGTTTCGCCTTGTAGACGTTTATGAATTAATTTTGGATCTATATTGAGATGTCGATACGCTTCTGCAAGTATTTTAATTAAATTCTGATTATTGCTATCTAAACATTGTTTAATAAGCTCATCAGCTAAGGTATAAATTTTAGTTTTAATTTTTTTAATTCTAAATCCTTTCAATGTGGGTATACCAGCAAATTGCAAGGTTGTTTCAAAATCTGGAGTTAATGCATCGATAAAATCATCAGTTGCTTTTCTAATTTGTGAAGAATCAACACGAGCTCCACCAAATAAAGTATCAATAAAATTAATGATATCTAACTGTGATACAAAATCCCCTATGTTAATGGCTTTTTTTTGAATCATGTATTCTTCTAAACCAGCTAACCATTTTTGAGTGTTATTTGCAAATATTGCAGTAAAGTTTTTTACTGAAGCTTGATCAAAATAATTCTTAAGTGCAGTTCTATCCTCTCTCCATATTTTATAGTCATTCGTATGTGGCAATCCAAATTCTTGAACTAGATCCCAAAATGGCTTTGTAAACATGGGAGGTTTAATATAATTTTCCTTATTATCAAACATAACATGTTTTACAAAGGAAGGGTTTGCAAAAAAGTGAAAATAACCTATAGGTTTTAAATTTAAATTAAATACTTCACCTCTTTCTTCTATCAGCTCAAACATAAAATTAGAACGAAAGATTTCTTTAAAAAAAGTAAAAGCATTAATATTTTTTGGAATTGACGACATAATTCACGTTCTCCCAAGTAAAGCTGGAATTTAAGCTGACCCTGCATGTAAAAATAATTCCACATGAATTTTATCTTCTTTATATTGAATAGACTTCAGTGCATCATGAATTAGTTTCTCAAATGTTTTAGAACCACAAATGTAAACCTCAGGTTTATCGTAAGCTTGAATGACATCAATAATATTTTTCTGTGTTATACGACCTTTTGTGGCTGTGTCATAATAGGTAATTTTGATGTTCGAATGATTTTTGGTTAATAAGTCAAATTCATCTGCCAGGATAAAATCACTACGCTCGGACGCAAAATAGATAACATAGATTTTTTTTTGACTTGCATGTTCTGCCAAGTATTTTGCAAAAGTAATAAATGGCGTGATACCGATACCGCCACCAAAACAAAGTATACTATTTGGATCTTCTAGATTATAAGTAAAAATACCTTGAGGATGTGTAACATTCACAGGAAATTCATCTGGTGCGTGATCGAATAACCAATTAGTAAAATAACCATGATTTTCTTTTTTAATAGTTATTCGGAGATGATTGTTATGTTGTAGATCAGATATTGTGTAAGTTCGCTCAACCCAGTGGTCTTCAATTTTAGCTTTAATAACAATATGCTGGCCTGGTAAAAAAGGATCGAAATGAGTATTAATAGGTGTTAACGTATAACTGCAATTATGAGCATTATGCTGAATGCTTTTTTTCATGATTGATGATACCCATGGACTCTCTCCTAACATTTCTAATATAAGAAATTTGCAACAACGGCAAACCGTGCAAGCACCTGTTTCATTTGAAAGGGTATCTAAATCGTTAACGCCTTTATCAATCAAAGCTTGTAATCTTTCTCTACTAACAATCATACATTCACAAATATTATTTCTATTTATTATTCTGTTATCGATAGATTGTAATTCACCACTTTTCTCAAACATTGCTAATGATGATTCTGTAATATTCTTTTTATCTAATAATATACGACAAGCCACTGGTAAATTATCCCAAAGACCATAGGCATCTATGCCGATAATTTGGTGATTGAGTACAGATAACGTTATATTTATTGTTTTGTTTTTATAATAATACGTATGATCGGCTTTTCGACCCGCAATTGACATAGTAAAAATGTCTTGATTTAAAATCTTTGTGGAAGTAATAGAACGACCGTCATCCATTTTAAAAATATTTGTTAAAGAAGGACCCAATTCTGGAACCTGTCCGAAATATTGCTCAACGATGCCCTTGGCGGGCAATTGATAAGTATTTTGTAAAGAAGAAAGAGCGGCTTCTAGCTCTGGTTTTTGTGCTACGAACTCGATAAATGTTTTTCCAGGAATGACAAGCATAATTAAATCATTTTTAGCTATGGCAGTTCCTGCTCGAGGTTTATTTTTTAAAACACCTAATTCACCGAATATATGTCCCTTATGTAAAATAGTACTAATTTTTTTGTGGGTAAATCGTTCTGAAAAAATTAATTCAACTTCACCCTGTAAAATAATGTAGACATCATCTGCTTTATCGTCTGCTGAAAATATTACTTTTCCAGCTGGTAGTTTTACGATATTAGGGTGTTGAATATGGTCGACTATGTCTTTAATATGATCATAAATTCCAGTGATATTTGATAGGTTGTCAAATAAATTTTTATAGCCCTTTTTTTTAAGTTGACGTTTTAATGGAGCATTGATTTGTAAAAGATTTGTTATAAACTTTTCACTAATCTTAATGAGAGTAATATCTGAAATAGCTTCAACACTTGCATTACGTGTATGATTGACTTCGCCTAATAAAGCTTGTTCTCCAAAGTAATCTCCTTTATTTAAACGTGCCAATGCAATTTTTTTTTGCGATTTTAAATCATAAGTAAAAACACGAGTTGAACCTTGTACAATAATATACAATTCATCACCAGTATCGCCCTCTTTAACAATCAATTGGTTTGCTGGGTATTTCACAAGTCGTATGGATTTAAGTAAGTAATTAAATTGCTTATTATCCAAATGAGAGAATAAGTTAGTATTTTTAATTAACGCAATTTCACTGGCAACCAGTCGATGATAAAAATTTTCAATAAAATTAAAAATTAAAAAATTAAATGTTTTGAGAGATATTGAGACTGTGTTTTTGATTGGCATAGTCCTTATACCGACAAGTACTTATGAATATCATAAAACTGAATTAGGTAAAAGTATACATTAGGAATATAGCCATACCTGCACCTCTATAAAAAAGAACAAGTATTGATCAAATGTAGCCAGCAAGCATCTATTTGCATCTTCCAGTATCCTCTTACATCTTTACGTGTCACTAGCAAGCCCCCCAACCAAGGGTTCTATCGAAAGCCATTACAACCTGGCTAAATCTGCCTAAAAACTATTCAATAACAAGCATGTATGATTAGTTTTAAAGGCAGAAATTTTATGAAGGAAATCATTTTATTCATTGTTCGGCTGCGCCATGAGTTTTTGTAAGCAAAATTAAAATTTGCGACGCAACCGTATTTAAGGCGCAGAATTATGTGCTGAAGTCTTTTCTTCAGAATGAAAATGTTTTCCGCCTGATTTCTTAGAACCTTTCTTATCACCAAAAAGTTTAGACGTTGTTTTAGCTTCCGACGCGCTTTTTGATATTGCAGATTTTTGCTCGGATTTTGCTTCAATGTCTTTCTCAGAGTGAGCACTTGTTAAGGAAAGTTTACTCAACAATGAACGACTTGAAGAAGGATAAGACTTAGTATCTTCTTTACTAATTTCAACCGTATCCTCGATTTTCTCTTTGCTGTCCTTTATTTCAGATTTTTTTTCTGAGGCAGGTTCTTTTCTTTTGGATTCGTCAGCAGAGATAGAATCAGAATGAATTTTGTCGGGAGATTCAACGTCTGCTTTTCTTTTTTGATCCCATGCTTCTTTAGAAGGAAATTCGTGATGATCGAGACGATACGGAAAAATTTCATGAAAAAGCGGCTGATAAATCCAAGGGATATTATAAATAATTTCTATTTTTGGGGAAAATTTTTTTCGATAAGGTACTTTCGGTTTGAAAGTATCACCTGGATGTGGATATTTATCAAAAATATTGAATTCGTTTGTTGCCTGATGAATGGCATCTAGATCACCCAAGTTAGCCAATTCAGTGATTAATTGATCTCTTTTCTTAATTAATTTTGTATTAACCTTAGGATCATATCCTTTTCGCTCAGCCTCCTTTATATCATCCGAAACCTTTTGAAATTCAATGCGAGTTTTCGTTATTTCTTGTTGAAATTCTTCGTGATCTTGTAGATAGGAACAAAGCAATGTCATCACTGCGCGCAAAGCGAGCCCAAATTTGGAGTCATGTATAAATTCTGCATTTTTAATATTTTCAAAATCATCATTTAATTCTTTGATGACAGTGATTAACTCGGGTACAGGAGCATCAGACTTAAGAGCAGATTGAATAGTGGTTTGATATGTTTTAATTCTTTCATCTTTGATTGTTTCGAGATCATATTGAATAAATGGATTATCTGCATTACTGGGGATATAGGCACGAACTGTATTCACAGCAGCGATGGCATATTTTTTTAGTCGAGGTTGTGCAGTTAAAGTATTTTTGTATTTTTCGAAGATTGTTTCGACTTCTTTTAATTCGGGCAACGCCGGACGGGAACTGGCCACTGATTAACCTCCTGTATACAATATAATCACAAAAAATCCATATTTAGAATTGGGACTATATATAGATTTCCTTAAGGAATTCTTAAATAATTTAAATTTGTTGACTCATCAATTCTTGACCGCTAACCTGATACGCATTTTCAAACCCGGCAAACCGAAGGAGTGCCAAACGTGAAAATAGTTGCGCGATTTGAAGTTCCTTATTATCAATTTATACGTGAAGACGGAACCCCTGCAGGGGATCTTCCAGAATTTGCTAAAGATCACCAGCAGCTTATAAAGCTTTATCGTCTCATGGTATTAAATCGAATATTTGATACCAAAGCCATTGCATTACAACGGACTGGAAAAATTGGAACCTATCCGTCCACAAAAGGTCAAGAAGCGACTTTTGTGGGTGTAGGTAATGCAATGGATAAGAAAGATATCTTAGTGCCTTATTATCGAGATGTTGGTATTTTGACTCAACGTGGTGCTAAATTCTCAGACATACTTTTATATTGGGGAGGCGATGAGCGCGGTAATTGTTTTGCCTCTGGCGAAAGTAATTTTACTTATAGTGTTCCTGTCGGGAGTCAACCTTTACATGCAGCTGGGGTAGCTACTGCACTGAAGATCAAAAAAGAAAAACGGGCTGTAGTAACAGTTTGTGGAGATGGCGCTACCTCTGAAGGGGATTTTTATGAAGCGATGAATGTCGCGGGTATTTGGAAGTTACCGGTAGTTTTTGTCATTAATAACAATCAATGGGCGATTTCTGTACCTCTTAGCCAGCAGACAGCTACGCAAACTTTAGCACAAAAAGCAATTGCTGCAGGTTTTACCGGCGAGCAAGTTGACGGCAATGATGTGATAGCGGTTCGTGATAGAACGGAAGTCGCATTGAAAAAAGCGCGTGAAACCGGTGAGCCAACACTTTTAGAAATGGTTAGTTATCGGCAAAGTGATCACACCACAGCGGATGATGCTAGTCGTTACGAAGAAAAAGGGCGTCGTGAAAGTGAATGGGTTAAAGAACCCATTATCCGATTGAAAAAAT
>JANWKO010000201.1 GCA_025451335.1 Gammaproteobacteria bacterium | reverse complement strand
TTAAATACTGTTTCAAGGTGTTTTTATCATCATTCGATGGAATGACGTCTTTCTGAAAATTTTTTAGAATGGTTAATATTTTGTTAATTTCTTCAGAGGTTTTTTTTAATTTATTATGTTTAACAATTAGCCTAGCTTTTTCCATTTCCTCTTCACGGGTTAATTCAACATGTTCAAGTAGTATTCCAGCCTTTTCCAAAGCACCCCCGTCATATATCGTCAGTAATTCAGAATTTAAATAAAGATTATGCTGATGATCTGCTTGTTTTTTTTCGATTCGAGATGTGATTATTTCAATAATGTTTTTGACGGATAAGACGGGCTTGAATTTATTTTCAGGTTCAACTATTGGAGGAGCAGAAGGTGATGACGGCTTGCTTTGATTAGAAAAAAAAGTATGTAACTCGATTTCTGGTAGCGATTTTGATCCGAAAATATTTTCTATTTTTACTTCCTTTCTGCCTATCATCTATAAACCTACTATAATTTAAGCGTGGTCAAGGTAACGTGTAAATATTTTAATCAATTTTTAATCAACAGTCAATAAATTGATAAAAATTGATAAAAATTTAATCAAAATTGCATTTGATGGGTATTTCTTTCTAAAAATCATAAATTTAAGAAAATTAAATTTTGCGATAAGAATAATAAGTTGGTTCCCAAGAAATAAGTTTTATCAACTGATTTAAATCCACGTTATCTTCTATTTGCGCCAAACCTTCTTTTTTTGCTTGTTCTGCAACAGCAAGGGCAATTTGTTTACTGACAGGAAGTGCGTCAGATAAAAGAGGCATGAGAGGTGCAGAAGGATCTTGAGTAACGGGCGAGCAGGAGCTGAGCGTTTCAGTCGCTGCTAAAAGCATACCATCACTTAATTGTTTAGCTTTTACAATTATTGCTCCCAGGCCAACGCCTGGGAAGGCATAAGAATTGTTGCTTTGCGCAATGCGAATATTGCGGCCATTCAATTTGACATCAGGAAAAGGACTTCCTGTGGCAATAATAGCTCGGCCTTGCGTCCAATTAAGCAAATCTTCTGGTTTTGCTTCGGATTTGGGAGTCGGGTTAGATAACGGCATAATAATTGGCTTTTCTACTTGAGATGCCATGGTTTTGATAATTTCTTCCGAGAAAGCATTACCCACGGCAGAGCAACCAATTAAGATTGTCGGTTTTACATGTGTAACGACTTCTTGCAAATTAATAAAATTTCTATCTTGGATTTTCCAATGAGCAATTTCTTCTAATGAACGTGCGTAGGGTTGATGACAATCTAATAAATCTTTATGGTTTTTAGTTATCAAACCGTATTTATCAATCAACCATAAACGTGATTTGGCGTCTTGAGGAGTTAAACCTTTCAATTGCATGGTTGAAACTAATTCATCAGCGATTCCTAACCCGGCTGCACCTGATCCAAAGATGACAATGCGGTGTTCTGTTAGTGGCAAGCCGCTAACAATACAACCCGCTAATAATGCAGCAATAGTGGCAACAGCTGTGCTTTGCATGTCACCATTAATAGTACAGATTTCCTTACGATAGTTCTTTAACACGCGCGATGCATTTTCTCGGCCCAAATCTTCCCAATGAATATACACATGCGGCAATTTTTTCTTTACGACTGTTACAAATTGGTCGATAAAATTATCGTACTCTTGTGCAGTAATACGTTCGTGACGCCAACCCAGATACATTGGATCAGCCAATAATTTTGGATTATTGGTGCCGGTATCTAATTGTATGGGCAACATAAAATTAGGATTGATTCCGCCGCACAATGTGTACACCATTAATTTTGATTTGCAAATCTCAATGCCACCAATTCCTTGATCACCGATGCCAAGCACGGCTTCACCATCTGTGACGATAAGTGCATGAGTCTGTTTATGTAGAACATTTTCTAATATTTTTTCCATTTGATTACGTTCTTGATAGCTTATATACATACCCCGAGGTTTGCGTAAATGTAGGCTATAGCGTTCAACGGCTTCACCTACTGTTGGGGTGTAAATAATAGGCAACATTTCTTCAATATGTTGTTTAACAAGTCTATAAAATAGAGTTTCATTGTAATCATGCAAAACATTAAGATAGATATTTTTAGCAATATTGCTTTGAAATTCAGAGTATTGCGCATACATGCGTTGAACTTGATGATCTAAGGTTTCAACATAGTGGGGTAATAATCCATCTAAATGGAAAAAAGCACGTTCTTCGCGACTAAAAGCACAGCCTTTGTTTAGTTTAGGGTTGCATAATAACTCGGGACCAGATAGGGCTGTTTCAATACGGACAATTTCACCATGGTTATTTCTTACTACGTTAAACTTTAACATAGTGCTATCACCTGATTCTATTTATGAAAAACACTTCCTTGCGACCTTTAGCACAGTTTTCACCGCCTAATATTTGCTATTTCCATAGACATATTTTTAGCATTATTTTTATTATTATAGCGTATAATGGGACACAGAAGATTGTTTAAAAATGAGGCTATTGTGCAATGCAAAATATTGCTATTTATCCAGGAACCTTTGACCCTATTACGTTTGGGCATATTGATTTAATTGAGCGTGCTTCGCGTATGTTCGACCGCTTAATAGTTGCTATTGCTGCCAATGCAAAAAAACAGCCTGTGTTCTCGTTGGATGAGCGCGTAGCTTTGGCCCAGCAAGTTTTACTTCATCTTCCCAATGTGCAAGTTTCTGGGTTTGCAACATTATTAACTGATTTTGCCCAGCAACATGGAGCAAACATTATTTTACGTGGATTACGCGCGGTATCCGATTTCGATTATGAATTTCAATTAGCAGGAATGAATCGACGATTGGCCCCTCATATTGAAAGTTTATTTTTAATGCCTGCTGAAAATTATACTTACCTGTCTTCTAGCTTTGTTCGCGAAATTGCGTCTTTAGGAGGAGATGTCAGGCAATTTGTTCCAGAAGTTGTAGTAAAAGCTTTAAGTAAAAAAGTGATAGTTTAGGTTTAATTATATGGCGTTAATGATAACTGATGAATGCATTAATTGTGATGTTTGTGAACCTGTTTGTCCTAATCAAGCAATTTCACAAGGCGAGATCATTTATGAAATTGAGCCTGCTAAATGTACAGAATGTGTTGGCCATTTTTCCGAACCACAATGTGTTACCGTCTGTCCCGTCGATTGTATTCCTGTCAATCCAGCGCATCAGGAAACACAGGAAGAATTACTACTCAAGTATCAAAAGCTCACCGCCGCAGAGCAAAGCGATTCTTAACAGAGCCTGTTACTCTTGCAAAATTCTTAGAAGCGACAATCATCCATTCCAGCTTTCAGCAAATATAATCATTTAGATTCAGCATCTAACCAAGCAGCCGATAGCTCTTCCATTTGATCTTTTTCCATATCATAAAATTTAATTGATATTTTAGTAGGATCTTCTTTCCATGTTTCTGTTACAAAAACTTCAGCAAGATGTTGTTTTATATCCTGCTTTGCATGATTTGGAAATGTTTTGGAATTATAGAATTTTGATACTATTTCAAGGGTTTCCGATGTAAATTTCCCAAGCACACTCGTACCTTCCTGCACATCCACCCAAAAAAGTCCTCGTTCTCCTCCTTCATGTGGATAAAAAGAACTTGTTATGCCATAGCGTCCATCTGTGATCTTAGGAATACAGGTTCGTTGGGCAATTTCATCGCCATAATACCAGGGATCATCGATTAAGTTTTTACCCACCGGGGCTGCTTCATAAATTGTTTTATAAAACAAATCGTTCTTTTCACTTTCAGATAATTTATTATAATTATTATCGAGCAGCCAAGCATAGGCTTGGCTGCCTAATGGTTTTTTTAACAAAGGAGGGGTTGCTAAAGCAACTTGGCAAGTTTTCTTATTAAAAGCCACGGAATTCTTTAACGTTTGGCTCGCATTTTCAAAATTAGGATTCGCTTCGATACCTTCAATGGTTGATAAGCATGCATTGATAATGCCGGCTTTGTAACTTGCTAGTGCAATATCATTTTGAAGCCACAATACTTTTTGTGGAGGTAATTTGGTATTACAACGATCTACATAATAGCTTAATTGTTTATAGGCTTTATAATAAATCTGTTTTTTATAATTTGTTTGGAACGTAGTTGTTTCGTAGTTTGTCCAATCATTATCACATGCGGGTTGATTAGCTCCATCTTTCCAAAGATACGTTTCACGATTTTTATTATAACCGTAAGTATCCGCCTTGAAAGATATATATGTTTTTCCACACAGTTTTGTCAGAAACTCAAATCTAAATGGTTCCCCGGCATATAAAACATAATCATCATAGGGATCACTGGGTCGAAAAGGAGAAAGATTGTTACTTTTTATATCATCATGTGGTGTTACATAGATTTCATTTGTTTCTAGATAAAAAATATTTTCTAGCTTATTATCATTATTGATGTCAGCTTGGAATACCCAGATTGCGCCCTTATCCTTATGAGCCTCATTAAAGCGTTTAAGGAGCTCGTTACCATTTTTATCATCCATTTGATCAATAAAAATCGGATGTTGATAACAAGCTGTCTCTTTTGAAGAGTCTGCTGCTTTGCCAGGATTTAGCCACACTGATAACGAAAAAGAAATGCAAGCAGAAGCAAGAAGTTTAACCGTATTTTTCTTATAGTTAGGCATCTTAATTTTCTTTTTTTTAAGATCGAGATAAATATGTTTTAAATGCCATCATGATTTTATGTTTTGATTCGTTTTCACCGCAGCATGATAAGGTTTTGGTTTAAAACTATGGGCTTGTTTTGCATGACTCGCTGTAGGTTTTATTTTTTCTGATCGGGCTAATCTATGTTTTGTTGCATTATGTGTCGATTTAGCAAGATGCATCTGTTTCGAATGATTCATAGCGTGTTTGATTTTTTCAGAAACTATGACTTTTGATTTATGTTTTTTCGCATGATGAAAAGGTTTGATTGAATGAGTTAATTTTGTCTCTTTTAAAGTTTGTTGTTTCGTTGTTTTTGTTTCATCTTCAAATTTTGGAATATCTTCGCCACTTGAAAAAGGTTCTGCTTCTTTGTTATTTACCAGCCAGCAGTTGATGGCTTGTAAATCAGCAACGCTTAATGTGCCTGCAGCATCTTTTAATTGGAGAAAATTATTAATATACGCATAGCGGTCATTCGCGTATTGCTGTTGTGCTTGATAGACTTGTTTTTGCTGATTCAATACGTCTACCAAGGTTTCTGTTCCTACTTCATACGAAGCGCGTAATCCCTCGAGAGAGCTAATTGAAGATTTGATGGTTTGTTTATCAGCATTAATTTTGCTGATTCCGGATAAAATTCCTAAATAACTTTGACGTGTGTTATTCACAACCTCCCGGGCAGTTTGATCAAATTTTGAAATAGCGACTTTATAGTCGAATTTAGCTTTTTTTGTATTAGCAATAACATATCCGCCTTGGATAAGAGGAATGTTAAGTGTCAGGTTTGCTGAAGCTGTTTTAATGCGGGTGGGTCCACTAGGAAAAATTTCTTCAGGTATTGGAAGGGGTGAGGGTGTCGGTGAAGGAGAAGGAGGTATAATAGAGCTCCCTGCAACTGCATGCGTAAATACACGCGTAAAATCGACAGCATAATTTCCTTGCGCCTCTAGAGTAGGGTAGTTCCCTGCCGCTTGTTGTTTTATATTTTGACGAGCCGATTCTGCAGAAAAGTGCGCAGCTTTTATAGACCAATTTTGACGAAGCGCGATATCTACCCAAGATTCCATGTTAGCGGGTTTGGGTGATACGTAAGGGAATTTTTCACTAAGTTTGGCTAAATTGGGATACAGAACTCCGGTAATGACACGAAGATTTTCTTTGTCATCCTGTAACGTGTTAACGGCTGTAATATATTGTGCAACTGAACCATCATAAGAGGCTCTTGCTGTATAGACATCGGTGATTGTTTTTAAACCCACATTATATTGTTGAGTGACTTGATCTAATTGCTTGGCATACGCTTCTTTATTAGCAATGGTGTACGATAAATTATCTTCATCATTTAAAACAGCAAAATAAGCTTTGGCTACGCGAAGCATTAAATCTTGCACAGCTGCATTTAAATTGGCATCGGCTTCTCTTGAAATCGCTTTTGCACTGCATAAATTTGAAAACTGGGCATAATTAAACACAGTTTGAGTGAGAGATAAGGCAACTTCATATCCGCGCGTGGTATTGGAGCCAATAAAGGATGCGCCTGCACCGGAGATATTAGATTTAGAAATAGTCGGCTCAGCAATGATGCCTGCGGTTGGTAGTAAATAAGATAAACTGATAGGTACACCTTCCTTATCAGAAAAACGTTGTGCTATGGCTTGTTGAAAAACTTGATCGCTCACTAATGCTTGTTGATACACTTCCATCAAGTTTGCGGCAAGTGCATGTGAGTTCAGACCAAAAAAAATGCTAATAAGCATCAGACATCTTTTCATTATTGTTACACCTTTGTGTACCTTAAAAACCTACTCATAATATCATTTCATTGGCTAGCATTGAATAGTTTTATTGCTAATTGAATGGCCGCGGCCAAACTGCTTTCATCAGCTTGACCTGTTCCAGCAATATCTAAAGCAGTTCCATGGTCAACTGATGTACGAATGATAGGTAATCCTAGGGTTACATTGACAGCTTTTCCAAAGCCCAAATATTTGACTACG
>JANWKO010000200.1 GCA_025451335.1 Gammaproteobacteria bacterium | reverse complement strand
TCTAACCGTGCTGCTAGTAAATGGCATTCTCTGAACATTTTTTGATTTTAATGCAGAAGTAACGGAAGAACGTAAGAAAAAACGAGTCATTCTAGGTAACATTTCACTATCCCATCATATATTTATATTTTTCGGTAATTTATATTATTCATTACGTAGAAGTCAATAATTGATTTAAATGCTTACAAGGCAAAAAGAAGCCATTTCTCATGTCTTCTTTCCTGGTTTGTTCATCATGTAGCTACTCCGTGCGACGCTACATGATGAACTGGTTAAAGTATGCTATCTGCGTAACCAATGCCCGGGCACCCATTCCCAATGATGGCAACCTTGATGACGGACCTTGGAACAGAAATAATGTCCAGTGACCCATACACTATGATGTTTGTAATGACATTTAAAATGTAATGTTTCCCATCCACCAAAATAGGTATAGCCGCCAGGGATAAGATCACAACGCATAAATCCCTCGGGACGACTAGTACCGCCTTCAGGAGGAGGCGGTGGTGACATCATTTCCTCAGCCCCGGCAGTAAGATAAGAAAGAGACAAGCATAATAAAATTAAGCTTCTTTTTAGTAAGTGTTGCATAGCACTCACTCCATAAAAGTTTTACTTATTTATTATTTCTTATTCCATATTCATATTTTTATGTCTGCGTTCCCAAGCAATATCATGTTTCTTGCAGATTTGAATATCTTGAGGATCCACCGTTACACCTGATATGGTTTGTCCTGCAATAATTGGTTTTAAGCAATCTTTCCAAATGTTTTTTCCCGTCTCTTGTTTCATTCTATAACCCGCATCTTCGCAGGCACTGGCAATATTCAAGCAAGCACGATGTCCAGGACTATCTTTCATAGTATTATCAGCTTGAACAGGTAAATTGATTCCTAAGCCAACTAAAGTACATGCCATAAAAACTGAAATTCTTTTCATAGTAAACTCCTTATTAATTCCTGGTATCAATTAATATTATCTCATAAATTTTGAACAAAAATTGGTGTTTTTATCTCTGATTGGCAATTGAATTTAATGCCGTTTTGCAGGATGCGGGTTCTTTAGCTATGCACTATTTGTGATTATTTGGTAAAAAATGGCTAAAGTTCAGTTTATATGATTTCCAGCGACGATGTTACTTTTTACAACCATACTGACAAACTTGTTATCAGGATCAAGAAATATAATGCTGTTATTGGCATCATACAAATATGCACAAAAAGGCTTTGATGCATTCCAATAATTCCAGGTAATGCAAAGTTTACCATCGTTATCCACTGTCCAGATTCCCAAATCCTGTTGGGGTTCATTTGTTGGTTTATTAGTTAATTTACCATTTACTTTATTGTCGTCAGCAAAATAAAAAGAAAGACTATACGGAACAAGTTCACTTCCTATATTCGAATAAGGGATGCTAGTTAATGTTTTATTTACAATTGTATTTAAAACTTTTTCTTTACTAATCGAACTAATCGTGACCACATGAGGAAGAAAGGAATAAGTATTTGCAGATGAATAGGCTTTTGAAAGACTGTTATGACTTTGAACAGTCACCGAATATAGAATGGAAAAAACTATCGTAAGTAACCATAGCCTTTTCATTTTTCAGTCCTTGGCTTACTTATCGATCAAAAAGATTAATGTATCATCGAGGACTGTGAATCATTCACAATCCTCGAATTACATTTTCTACATGCTTTGATGTTATTACTGGTTATTCGATGACAGTAACATCTTCAGCTTGAAGACCTTTCTGGCCTTGGGTAACTGCGAATTCTACGCGTTGTCCTTCGCTAAGAGAACGATATCCATCACCACGAATTGACTTAAAATGAACGAATACATCGCCGCCCTGTTCTCTTTCGATAAATCCAAAACCTTTTGAATTGTTGAACCACTTAACGGTTCCTTTTTCACGTGCTGCCATAACGATTAACCTTCAATAATTTAATAAAAAATGTGCAATAGTGATTCTTCACCTCTAGGGGAAAAATACTTTGCGACTCCCTATATTAACAGAAAATAGAAAAACTGCATAACAAAAAATGGAAAAGAAGATAAAAGTTTTAAAAAGATCGATACCACGCGGCATTAAAAACTCCGCTTCCCAGGGCCAAAGCTATATCAAGGTTAGCTTTTAATAAGCTGACCTCAATATTGCCTCGATCCCCGGAACCGTGATCACTGCCATTAAATTAAGCACAAGGCAGCGGAACCGGGACTCACTATTAAAAACACCCGTTATGTGTTTGATTTAGAATCAATTAATTTAACTTTAAAAATAAGGGTTTCATTGGGGCCAATAGCAGGAGGAGCGCCATGCTCACCGTAAGCCAAATTTGCAGGTATAAAAATTTCCCAGGTGGATCCCACAGGCATCATTTGCAATGCTTCAGTCCAACCAGGGATCACTTGTCCTAAGGTAAAGCTTGCAGGGCCGCCGTGGCTAGAAGAACTATCAAACACATGGCCATTTATCAATTTTCCCTCATAATCTACCATGACTGTATCATTTATGCCGGGTTTAGAACCTTTACCAGCTTTAATAACTTTATATTGCAACCCATCTGCTGTGGTTTGAACCCCGGGTTTGCTTTTGTTAGTATTTAAAAAAGATTCGCCTTCTTGTTTGTTCTTGTCAGCAAGATTTAAAGTTGAACCTTGCTGTCCCGATGATACCGCTGCTGTGGTAGCTTCAGTAGCATAGGAATAGGTGCACAAGGTTGCAAGACAAATAGCTGTAATTAATTTTAATTTCATGAAAACTCCCTATCACATATTTAGAATAAAAATGATTTTGGATTATAACGCCCAGATTGACACCAGATCAAGCGAGACTTCCATCCGCCAATTTAATTTGACGATCCGCCATCAATGCAAATTCTTCATCATGAGTTACGAATACTATCGTAGTTTTGTCCTCTCGATTTACTTTCCTAAAAATATCCATCACAACTTTCCCATTGGTAGAATCAAGATTCCCAGTAGGCTCATCCGCAAAAATATATTTAGGCTTCATAATTAATGCGCGCGCGATAGCTACGCGTTGTTGCTCACCACCTGATAACTGCCCAGGATAACGATGATATTTCTCTTCTAAATTAAAAGTATTTAAAAGTATTTTTGCTAACTCCAGTTTTTCATTTACTATGACTGATTGAAATTTGCGTAACGGCATTAAAACATTTTCCAATGCAGTTAATTCAGGTAATAAATAATGAAATTGAAAAACAAATCCAACTTGTTGGTTACGAAAATGGTGAATTGCATCACTAGAAGATTTGCTCGTGTGATATTGATCAATAATAATTTCGCCGGAAGTTGGCAAATCAAGTGTGCTAATTATATAAAGCAAAGTACTTTTTCCAGAACCTGAACGACCAGTCAAACTGACAAATTCACCATCTTCAATTCTGAATGATACATCGTGCAACACTTTTTGTTGAAATAAACCAAATGATTTACACACTTTATTGACTAAAATCATTATGTCGCACTCTCACGAATAATATCGATAGGAGTCATTTTACTTGCATATTGTGCAGGCAAAATACTTGCAATAGTTGAAGAGATAAATGCTAATAAAAATCCGGAAATATAAATCGACCACTCATAAGACATTTTCAAATGATTGACTTTGCCAGTTGAATCTTTGAATAAAGGAATGGTTTCTATAAAATGACAAATAAAAAAACCTAAAATGAGTCCACAGGTTCCGCCAAGAATTCCTACGATCAAACCCTGATATAAAAATAAAAAACGAATTTCTTTCGGTGAAAAACCCATTGCACGTAAAATTGCAATTTCTTTTTTCTTTTGATTAATTAACACAGAAAGTACATTATAAATACCAAATGAAGCAACTAGTAAAATAGAAACTGTCATAAAAAATCGTAACGCTGTTTGCGTTTTAAATACCGCCATCACATTTGCTTTACTTTGATCCCAGCTTTGAACTTTATCATGACTAATTAAACTCCATTGCGTTGCAAGATTTTGCGCTAGTTTAATATCATGCAATCGAATGGCAATGTCAGAAA
The DNA here is from genome assembly GCA_025451335.1 of Gammaproteobacteria bacterium. GTDB lineage: Bacteria > Pseudomonadota > Gammaproteobacteria > DSM-16500 > DSM-16500 > JAJPGW01. Next base: position 9,719 of record JANWKO010000200.1, on the reverse strand, counting down.
TTTGATTTGGAGTTTGATTAATTTTCTGAACATCACTTAGATTTGCATAAGCCGTGGTATTATCCAATTCTTGTACGCCAAGATGAAAAGTTCCAACAATTTTGAATGCTTTTGGTTCGCTTTTACCGACCGCTACAAGTATTGTGCTTCCCATGCGTGCACCAATTTTTGCAAGTACACCATCGCCAATAATAATTCTATTACCACCACTTTTTAAATTGGAAAAAGCACCGGAAACCATGTAATCATTAATATTAGTGACCGTTGTTTGGGCTTTTGCTTCTGTGCCAATCATTGTAACAGAAGTGGATAATTGACCTTTACGCAACAATGCTTGTGACACTAATTGCGGAGCGAAACCTGCCACGTGCTTATTTTCACGTAGTCGATGAGTCCATTCAAAAGGATTCTCAATATGTTCGCGATCACGTCGTCCAGAAGGTGGGATTAACCAGTTAACTAAAGAATCTTTTCCAAAAAATGTATATTGCATTTGTTTTGGATCAATTACTTCTTCATGAGCAGAAACACGAATATTAGCATCATTGTTAATAAGTTGGTTGATTATATAATTTTGAAATCCAAGAAACATTCCAGAAATAATGACATAGGCAGCACTGCCTAATATAATTCCTAACACAATAAGCGCTGTTTGTGTTTTTCGAGAAAGTAATTGTCGTTTCGCTAAAAATAGCATTTATGCTTTCACCAAAACTTCATCGCCGCTTTGAAGATTTTTTGAAATGACTTCGGCATATTCATCATTAATTGTGCCTAATTGAACAAGGATTTGCTTAATTTGACCTGCTCTACGTAATGTAATCTTAGAATTTTGGATCGCTTGTGTTGGTATTAATAAAGCATTTTCTTTTTGATCTAAAATAATTGCTACATCAGAACTCATATCAGGCAAAATAGATCCGGGTAGTTTATTAACAGCAATTTTGGCATAGGATTCTTGATCCTTTGGATAAACCGAGGTCACTATACCTTCGAAAGTTTGATTAGGTAATCCTGAAAAACTTAATTTTACTTTCTGTCCTTTATGAATTTTTACCGCCGCCTCTTGTTCTAATGCCACTCTTATATAACAATCCGATAAATCCATAAGAGTTAACAATTCATTTTGCGGATAAACCGTTTCATTCACATGCAGCGAAAGTGAAGTAATCGTACCTGAAAAATCAGCTTTATACAGTGGTAAGCTACTGAATTGAACCAGTGGTTGACCCGCTTGTACTTCATCCCCTTCGTGCACATAAAGATGTTGAACATGCGTGGCCACACCCACTTTTAATTGATAGATTTTATTAGAAGTGACGGTGCCTAATCCGTAAATGGCAGAAATAATGGGGCCTTGTTTGACAGGTAGCCAAGCCTTTTGCTGTCTTACTGCACTAGAGAAAAATGCTCCAATAGCCACCACTGCCATGAAAACTAGCAAGAATATTAAATATTTTTTTTTCATAAGATTGCTATACTTTAATTAGAATAAATAGATAACGAATACTAACAAAAAATTCAACAAATATACAGATTTTTTATAAAAATTTTTCATAATATCAACTAATTAGCTTTTTTCAGCGACTTAGAATACTATTAAAAGAGATATTCTTTATTCTATTAGGACAGGAAGATATGAGCGATGCTATCAGCCTAGATATAAAAAAAGAATTCATAAGAAATCAAGCTTGTTTCTCACAACTCACCGATCAAGAAATTACTGATTTAGCCCACTTGTTAGTAGAAAAAACCCTTGTAGCTGGCGAAACTATTGTGACTGAAGGTGATCCCGTTGACAGCGTTTACTTAATCATCAGAGGTACAGCCGACGTACGTGTTGCAAGTGTTAAAGACAATGCTGTAGTCTGGACATCCGTAGCAACTTTAAAAGATGGTGATTCGATAGGCTTAAATGAAACAGGTTTTTATTCAATTACAGGACAACGCACTGCAACTGTTGTTGCGTTAAGTGACATGTTTTTATTGCGTTTGAGCGTCACTGAATTTCATGGTTTTTCATTAGCAAATCCGCATGTGAGTGAAGTCATGCGTAAAAATACCGAAGATTTTTTAAACTCTGAATCATCTTAAGTTGTGAGCAGAATCCAGATCTTTTCACAAGCGCTAAAATAAGTCTTAAAATTGTAATATTTATCTATTTCCCCTTACATTTTTGATATAAATCCTTCAATTTTCTTTTAGGATCATACTGATCTTTCAATCGCATATAGAGGGTCTTATCAAAGATATTCCAAAACTCATCTTCAGAATAAAATATCTGTGAATATAGAGATTTATTACCACCCAGTGTTCGTACACATTGCTCAATTTTTCTATTGTAATAATTGTCTTCCTTAGAAGTGGGTTTCATGTCCCAGAAGCCAAAGTTAATATAAAGCAAATTCGGATCCATTTTATAAAAAGAAAATAAATGATCGGCTTGATAAGGTTTAGTAGGACAAATCCAAATAGGTTTGATGCCAATTTCTTTTTGGAAAAATTCAAGAAATTGAGATGCTTGTTGCACTGGTATTTCAACATCTTGGATTATCGACTCTACCTGCCCAGTCATCCAATTTGAAATTGGTTTCGCAAATGGATTTCTATTAAAAAATTGACGAATTTTCCAATAATTCGTCGACTTTAATAAAAATTTTCCTAAAATCATTCGCGCAAAATAATTTTCCATTAAAAAATGTCGTGAACACCAAAACCAATCTGGATCCCAGCGCCAAATATAATCCACAGTTGTCAAATAATCTTCAGATAATTTTTTAATAGACTTATAATAAATATTCATATACTTATAATTACTCGTATATGGCGCATCATCAACAAATTCACCTAGAGTCAGGTACATATCGTTTTTATCAAAAACAACGCCATCGATAAAAGCAATAGAACCTTGTGAACGATTCTCAGTGCAAATTTCATTAAGTCGTTTAAAATAATCATCTGCATTTTTGAAGTGCTTGTGCGTTAATTTAATATATTTTTTAACTGGAATCAGTTTAACTTTTATTTTAAGAGCATAGCCTAAAGTTCCATATGTATTGGGAAAAGCATAAAAAAGTTCTTTGTGTTCGTTATCGGATCGACAAGTAATGATTTTGCCATCACTCAACAATAATTCATATTCGAACATGTTTTCATGCGTTAAACCATAACGAAAAGAAGACGATTCTATTCCACATCCCGCAAGAGCGCCTCCTATCGTTATGGATTTTAGTTCTGGGACTACGGTTGGCATTAAATTAAATTTTAATGTTTCTTTAACTATGTCTTCGTAAGTTGTCATGCCTTCGATTTCAGCAATTTGATTTACTTCATCAACATGAATAACTTGATTGAAATTTCTAACATCTATTCTTTTTGAAGGACCAGTACGATATCGAAACAAGTTAGAAGTATTTTTATAAAGTCCAACATCATTTTTATCATTTTCAGAGAGTGTTGAAATTTCATTAATTAAAACAGATTTTTTCTGATTATAATGATCTAATAACTTTTCCGTATTATTCGCTGCAATAACCATTTAATTCTCCATGAATTATTAGGTATATTCTTTATTGTCCTACGTATCTAAAATTTTTTAAATAACTATCCAATCCTTAGTGGTTTATATGAAGATTCGTAATACATATAAAGTGCAACTGCTATTTTGTTGTTCTAAATTTGATCTTTTGCCCTAAGCTTTCGGTCATTTGATAATCTCTTATGGGTTAAAATAAATTAATATATAGATATGACCTCAGATTAGGAGAAGTATATGAAAAACCTCATTGAATCTATGTTAAATGAAGTAGGGGTCACAATTAATGGGGACAAACCCTATGACATCAAAGTGCATGATCAGCGTTTATTTTCTGATATTTTATTAAAACAATCGATAGGCGCTGGCGAAGCTTACATGAAGGGAATGTGGGATTGTGACCAGCTAGATGAATTATTTTATAGATTATGTCGTGATAATTCTTATACTAAAGTTTATTCAAAATGGAAATCACAATTTATTACTTTAAGAAATTCACTTATCAACCAACAAACTCCTGAAAAATCAGTACTTGTTGCAAAACGACATTATAATTTGGGAAACAAATTATTTGAACGCATGTTAGGTCCCAGCATGGCTTACACTTGTGGTTATTGGAAAAATGCGGAAACATTAGATGAAGCAGAATTCGGAAAATATGATTTAACGTGTAAAAAATTACAATTAAAACCTGGCGAGAAAGTATTAGAAATTGGTTGCGGCTGGGGCGGCTTAGCAAAATTCATGGCGGAAAAATATGGTGTAGAAGTGGTTGGCATGGATATTGGCAAAGAACCTGCAAGCTATGCTAAAAAACATACTGAAGGTTTACCTGTTAAGATTTTTGAATGCGATTATCGTGCTACACATATTTACAATCCTAACCATGAAAAATTCGATAAAATTGTTAGTGTCGGTGTACTCGAACATGTAGGTTATAAAAATTATGAGACTTTATTAACATTATCACGAGAATTTATTAAAGACGATGGTATTTTCTTATTACATTCTATTGGCCGAGACACTACTGCAAATTATTGTGATCCTTGGATTGATAAATATATTTTTCCTAATGGTCATCTACCTTCTCTAAAACAACTGGGAGAAAGATTCGAAGGAAAATTTGTTGTTGAAGATCATCATAACTTTGGTGCTTATTATGATAAAACCCTAATGGCTTGGCATGAAAATTTAACTAAGTATTGGCCAGAATTAAAATCAGATTATGATGAACGCTTTCACCGTATGATGAATTATTATTTACTCTCATGTGCAGGCGGATTCAGAGCACGATCTATGCAATTATGGCAATTTGTACTGACTCCAAAAGGGAAACTGCGGGGTTACGAGAGTATTCGTTAAACTCATTAATTCATATCTATGCATATGACATGCTGCAGGTCATATGCAGCATGTCGTATGCATATTTAATGCTTAAAATGAGCGTCAATTCATTGTTTTAAAATCAGCGGAAAATGAGGGTTATCAAACCGTTTTCGTAGAAGCACATGAAAAAAATCACTTCCTGAACTACTCCTACCTGAACTGCGTCGGGTTCTTTTTATTCTTGATGCTGGAAAAATAAGTGAAAAAGTAAAAAAAGCATTTCGTGTTTTAAAGAGTTTTGTATCCAACCTCAAACTAAATTTCAAAGTTCAAGATATTGATTTTGGAATCGGAATTGAGCCAGAAAAAGGAACTGCTGATAGTGGAGACTTAGAGTCGGACTTAACTCAAGTTTTTATCGCGCTAGGTGAAGCAGCAAAAGATCGCGAGACATCCGTAGCGATCATTATCGACGAACTCCAGTACTTGAGCGAACAAGAATTGAGTTCGCTTATTATGGCTATTCATAGGCTGACACAAAAATCCTTGCCTGTTGTTCTTATTGGTGCTGGCTTACCCCAATTAGTGGGCAAAGCTGGACGAGCAAAATCTTATGCTGAGCGTCTTTTCGATTATCCAGAACTTGGACCCTTAAAAAATGATGATGCAAGACAAGCTTTACAAGCTCCAGTAAATCGTGAGGGTACATCTTTCACTGAAGAAGCCTTAAATGAAATTATTCGTGTCACGGAAGGTTATCCATATTTTTTGCAAGAATGGGGATATCAAGCTTGGAATATTGCCAAAAAAGCCACCGAAGCTTCAATTCAAAGACTAGATCAGAATTTTTTTCGCGTGAGATTCGATCGCCTGACTCCTGGAGAAAAAGAATATCTCAGGGCTCTTGCAGAACTTGGAACAGCACCTCAACGTTCTGGCGATGTAGCTGAAGAATTAGGATTAGACGTGCAAAATGCCGCGCCTCTCAGAAATAATCTCATTAAAAAAGGGATGATTTACAGTCCCAAACATGGCGACACTGCTTTTACAGTTCCATTATTTGAAGGCTTTATGAAAAGAACAATGCCTTTTGTTCATACTAAATAATTATCTTAAACCTGGAGGTAGTCAGGATTGCTCTAAGGATCACCACTATCAATCGGCGAAAAATCACCTGATCCAATATTGCCAAACGCCCGACAACACTGACAAGGATCAAGACAAGGAGCACCCGAACTGCAGCTAGGATCAGTACAGTCGCATGTAACGCCTGAACAACCACCAAAACAATATGATGCTTGCCCACACCCACCTGCGCTGCATGATGTTTTTTGATATACAGGTGTTGTCGCAGAGGGAATCGGAGTATAAATTGTTTTGCTTTGCGCTGGAGTAGCTGCTTGATAACTGTAGTAAGAGGTTTGTGCAAATACCAATTGACTCAGCATTATTCCAAGCCAGCCTACCAATAGTTTTGCTTTCATTAGAACCTCCTGCTACACAGGTGACTCTTAACAAAACCTAATTTCTTTTGCCTATGATGTTATTATACATTGAAAAAATAGTATTTTTTTGAATAGTTATATTTTGGTTTTTTTCAATCTGATAATTTTTCTTTGTTTTTCTTTTAAACAGATTTTGATAGGCATAACTCAATGATCTAATAGCTGATTTAATACTATTTATTAGTAAGCAAACCAAAATAAGGATAAACTTAAAATAGTAATTAGATTCAAGGATGAAAAATGCAAAAACCAGCACCACTTTTTTTAGTATTAATCACGCCCATTTTTATTTTATTAGCAAATTATTTGACTATTTATGGTCATGATTTTGCACATTCCTTAATGGCTTGGTTACTCGGTTTCAAAAATAATCCTTTTGCAATTAATTTTGGTGGCTGCAGTCTTTTGAATTTAATTTTCCTCATTAATGCGGGGGAAAATGTCGATTATGGCTCCATATATATGATGGGACATCGCCTTTCAGTCGCTTTAATTGCCTTCGCAGGACCCGGCATAGTAAATGTGGGATTATTTTTCTTGTCCTTGTACCTTTTAAACAAAAAATCAATTCAACAAAATATTTACTTATATTATTTTTTATTTTGGTTAAACTTAACAAATTTAGGTGGCATGTATGACTATGTCCCGATCCGCACCTTTAGCACGCAGGGAGATTTAGGACACATTACGACTTCTTTACAAATCTCACCTTGGTCCGTCTTTATTGTTTTTGGTTATTTAGTTGCATTTGCAATTTGGTATTTCTTCACACAAACTTTAATAAAAATGTTTGCGCAATTACAAATAATGAGTGTAGCTTCTCAAGCTTTTACTATCATTTTGTGCGTATTAATATTATTTGGATATTATGGTGGCGCAGGATTCACAGTAAAAGACAGTATCTCACAATTTTTATCTACCGTTTCCATTATAAGTATCCCTGGAATTATTGTGGCATGCTGGCCAAATCGAAATTGGGTAAAAAAGCAGTTTCATCAGTATTATCATTCACAATATTAGGATCTATCCGTCACCATGAATAATTATATAATAAGAATAATGCAAAAAGGTGAATTAAATATCGCTATCGAATGGGCAGAAAAAGAAGGTTGGAACCCTGGTTTAAAAGATGCCGAATGTTTCTATTATGCTGATCCAAATGGTTTTCTTATTGGTTTATTAAACGACGTTCCAATAGCGACAGGATCTGCCATTGTATATGATAATCAATATGCATTCTTTGGTCTCTACATTGTTAAATCAAATGTGCGTAAACAAGGTTATGGAATTCAATTAACACAAGAATGTTTGCGTTACACAGGTCATCGCATCACGGGTCTAGATGGTGTGATTAATATGGCTGCTAAATATGAACAATTAGGATATGTTGCCGCACACACAAATATACGTTATGAATTAAATAATAAAATTTCAATTAAATTGCCTCCACATATTCATGACTTAAAAACAATAGAATTTGATAAAATTATTCGATTTGATCGCCACTATTTTCCTGCGCCACGTTCTGTTTTTTTAAAACATTGGATTCATCAATCTGGAGCTTTTTCTTTAGGTTATGTTGAAAATGAAGTATTGAAAGGATATGGTGTTATTCGCAAATGCCATCGTGGTTACAAAATTGGTCCTTTATTTGCTGAGTCTTTAAATATTGCTGAAAATATTCTTCTGGCACTTTGCGCAAAAGTAGAATCAGTCCCCATTTTTTTAGATATACCCGAATCCAACAAAAATGCACTTGCCTTAGTGACAAATCATAAGATGACACCTGCTTTTGAAGTGTTACGCATGTATCGCAATGGTATGCCTACATTTGATTTAAACGGAGTTTTCGGGATTACAACGTTTGAATTGGGATGAATCATTATGAGCAGCGAAGCACAGAAAATCGAGGATTTGAGGCCAGCATAGTAGAATTGTAAACAGGCCCTAAATTCGGCATGAGAATCTTGCTGCCGAATTTAGGCTGAACTTTATTACATTCTGAGGGATGATTTTGATTCTTCTGCAACTACAGTTTTTTCACTAATGAGCGCTGGATTCGAAGCTAATTTCATGATTCGATCAAACATCATAGTAGTACGAGAAGGTTCACCATTAACACCTTGAAATTCAGTTTTATAGACATCTAAAATGGATTTTTGTTCTGGTGCGATAGTATTAGTCTTTTTGATGCTTTCCAAAGCAGCTTTAACATTGCTCAATTTTGTCGTGTATTTAGAATATCTCTCTTCAGCGGTTTCCAGAGCTTTGATCATTTCAGGGGGTCTATGAATATCATATAATCCACCTGACCGTCCTGACCTATCTCTCTCTTTAAGCACTCTAGAAAAGGATATATCTTCATTTAAGCTCGCCAAATCAGATTTAGACATAATGTCAATTTTAATAATTAAAGCATCAACTAAAACAGATATATTTTTAGATGTTTTTATACTATCAGCTGTCAGATTATCTAAAAAAGATTTTGCATCATCCTGCGTGGAGATAGTGCGTAGAAACATAGGTAACTTCCTCATGTTATGTTAGTTTGTATTTTTTTCGATATATAAAAAAAGAACAATGATTAGAATAATAACAATCAATGTTTTTTAATTTTTCGACCGAATTATTCTTATAGCAAAATAAAATGTCAACTGATAATATTAGATCAGGAGCTGTGTCGTAAATTTTAATTTGTCTCCAGAAGAATCATGCGTTAAATGTAACTTTCACAATTCTTAAGTAAAAATTTTATGAAAAAATGGATTTCTGTCATTTGTACTTGTTTAACTATGTCAGCATTTGCTGAAACAACACCTTTAAATGTTGCATATGTCGAAGTCAATGATAATAGCCTAGTCAATCCGAGTTGTTATATCCGGTCTGACAATGCCCAAACATTTTTTCATGTTGTCTCCATTTTTGCTGCAAACATAAATGGTTCGGATCCCAATAAACCTGTTATTTATTTTAATCCACAAGTTGATAATCTTTTAAATCATACAAATCAAGTTGCAAAATTACATATTAAAGGACTTAAAGTCATATTAACTTTGCTGGGTAATCACGAAAATGCTGGTTGGTCATGCATGACAGATGAAAAATCCATTAATGACTTTGCTCATAATATTGTAACCGTTCTTAATCAATATCAATTAGACGGCGTTGATATTGATGATGAATATTCGAAATGCACCAGTAATAATACATCAATGTTAAGAATAGCAAGAGCAATCAAAAATCATCCTGATTTCAGCGGAAAAATTCTCAGTAAAGCACTATTTAGCGATGATAGTCTTTTTGCGGCTATTTATGAAGGAAAGAGATTAGCAGATTTTCTAGATTATGGTTGG
>JANWKO010000199.1 GCA_025451335.1 Gammaproteobacteria bacterium | reverse complement strand
TGCACTATATTATCACACGTATTGTGTTAGCAAGAGTAATATTAGTATTAAAAAAATCAATACCGTATTTAATACTTATTGCATTTGCTGCGCTTAACCGTAGAATGCGTTCATTATTAAAACTTAATATAGGGGATTGATTCATGTTTGCAAAATCAGAAGTAAAAGAAGTCAAATCAATAAAAGACACTGTATCAAGAATAAAATTAGTAGATGTTATCCGAGAACAGAAAAATTTATTTCAATTGCCGCATCAAGAATTTATTAAAATTATTCAGTCATGTATCCCGGAAGTCAATTTTTTGAATGAATCTGCCGAGGTCTCAGCAGAAGTATCAAAAGTACAAAACTTGAATTTCTATGGCTTGAAAGAACCAGAAGCAATTCGTGCTTTTGCTGGTTTATTATGTTTTAGAGATGTAATGAGCGGAACAAAAGAGGATTATGAATATTTTATCGAATGTCACAAAGCATTTAACAAGCCACCACTTTCATTTGAATCATTTAGTGCAATGAAAACATATATTGTAAACACATTCAAAACCCCTGAAGATATAGCAGCATTAATGTGGTCAATTCTTTGTAATGATTTAGGAAAGGTTATTTCACTTCAAGAAAAATATTATGGCTGTAAAATAGAAAATGTAAAACAAAAAATAGGTCATGATGCAATATTAGTAAAACTAATGAGTGATATAGAAAAATCAAATTTATTTCCAGGTTTCAAGGATCTAACTGCAGAACATCAAAATATTATTATTCACGGTTATGCATCTGATTGTGATATTTCGCAATTTGAACAATTAGAACTGCCCGTGAGTGCATTAGCTGGATTGAAGTCACTTAGCGCCAAAGAACTGGATTTTTATGTAGCACATACATTCTATGATGTGGCTGGAGCAGCTGCGACCTTTACTGCAAGCAAAAATAAAAATGGTTATATGACAATGCACCAAGAAACCTTTGATTTTTTTGAAAATGTTCGGGTCAATCTAAATAGAATGAAAGAAGAGAAATTATCTATTGATGATGTCTATGCAAATTACCTTAAATATCGAGGTGAGCGTATTGGAGTTGGTTACGCTGATCGTGAAAATATTGCTCTTTGCAGAATTGCTGGTTTGACACGTTTTGCAAAGCCTGAACAAGGGGAATTATTAAAGGCGGCTTGGGGAGAATTGAAATCTTCCGAAAGAGCAATATTAACAGATGAGTTAAATGTGCATGGTGTAACTGATAAAAGAGCAATTTTTGTTGGCTATGGTGTTGCAATGTTCATTAATACTATGGGAAAAATGGTTGGATTACTCAAGGAAACTGTTCCAGCTCCTTCTCCAGAACAAATAAAAACAGCAAATAAAGAAGGGCTTAAAATTGTTTTATCAATGCTGGCTCAAGTTTATGATGTGACACGGAAAAAAATTGGAGACAAACCAAATCCAGATTTTTTTGTAGCGGAATGTTATGAAATAGCTAATGCGCTGAATAAACAAAATCCACGCAATATGGATTGGCGAATTACCCTGGAATCAGATAGACGTATTGACTTTGCTCCTGTGTCAAAGCCAGAACTCCAGCTTGTTCCTGTCAGTCCAAAAACGACTGAAAAAACCTCGGCTTTTGGTTCCTTGTCAAGCGCTTTGCTCGCGGCGCCAAAACCTCTTTTACCAAAGGAAGTTATGCCAACAACTGCTCAATCTATTGGTTGTCGACAATAATAAGTAGAGATGAATGTAGAGTGGAGGCATTCTGCTCTACATGTGATGGTAAAAATTAGAGGTTATTTAAAATGCAATCATCCGTAACATCCTCTGTAGATATTAGTTTGGATAAAGCAAAAATTCGTGTTATTAAGTTACTAAGTGCTGCTAGAGAAGCGTTTTTGCAAGCAGATCTTAATAAAAATTCTCTGTCTGACAAACTTAAGATAGTAAATGATGTTGCATATATCTATACGAATGTCATTGATGGAAAAAAATATCGAGTCTTTGGGATAAGACAGGATAAACAAAGCAAAATTAATTTTACTGAATTTAGAGAACAAGTTACAAATGAACTCGAGTTGAAAGGAGTTAAAGATTCTTGTCAAATCATAGGTGATTCAGAAAAATTTAGCGAAGTCGGAACGAAATTTTCCCGCAAAGAATTAATGAATTTATTTGAGCATAATAGAGACAATATTTTTTACTACGGATTCACGGGGAATTCAGGTGAAAATGGCCGCTTGGCTGATACGAATCATCTTGTCAGTGAATATTTGGACGATAAAGCTCAAGGAACAAGTAGAGCGCAACGATTTGTTGCTAATGTGGTTGATAAACATACAACAACAGCAATAAAAGAATGGGGTTGTAGCATTTCAGAAAATATCAGCAATTTTATGATGGTTTATTCTAATAGCAAAGAACCTGAAGTTGAATTTGGAAGTGATGCTGGATTAGATGCCTTAACTACTAAAAGAGCAGTTTGTTTAGATGGCGGAATTCAATCTTTGCTGCAAGTTTTTAATATGCTTGAGCATAATGTTGTAATCAATGGTCTTAATAAGCTTAGAGATGGTACAAATCCCAAGATGGTTGATCCAAAATCAGGTAAACCATATCTTTCCGTTTGTGAATTCATTTTGTATGTAAAGCATGAAATTTCAAATTTAGGATCCGAGCCGACAGAATCAGATATTAAACGTTTTATCAAATCTTACTTACAGAAACATGAATTATTTGATACGACAAAGCGTGATGCTGGTACAAAACAAGCTTTGTGGAATAGTGCGATTGAACTGTTATTTAAAAAACAATTGTGGAAAAAATTCGATTTATTTTCTTGCAAAGAAGCACCGCCATCTGCTGTCATATTTTTAACTGATTTGGGCGGAGATATAGATGATGCTATATCTATTATTGATTCAGTAGAGGTCGTTAAATCTACAGGTACAAAGATATTAGGAGTTATTACTTCGCATATTGAACCAGAAGAAAAAGCACGTGAAACCAAGCTCATTCTTAAATATTGTGGCAGAGAAGATATACCAATTTATCCCGGAATTGGTAGTGCTCGTAAAAATACTAAAGAACATTTTAGAAATCTTTATCCATTGTTTCCAACTGCATATGGTTTTCCAAATCCAGATAAAGGTGAAAAAGAATGGTACCCGAAACAAAATACTTCCTATAAAGAAAGTAAAATATTTGGCGATGAATTTCGCAAAATGAAGCTGGAAATGGAATCCAGTGTGGATGCAATCATTCGACATGCTAAAATATTTTCACCAGTTAATAAGTTAGTCATTATAGGGCTGGGTCCGTTACATGATCTTGCTGCTGCCTTAGATAAAGATCCTTCTATCGCTGCTAATATTAAGCTTTATGCAATGGGTGGATTGCCTCCAAAAGGTTATAATTGGAATATTTCTCCTCATATTACCGCAAAAGTTATTTCCCAAGTTGAAACTATTTGTGTGACCAGCGATTTTATCGTTAATAATAAATTAGAAATAGAGCCTGATGAATTGCAAAATATTATTGCAAGAACCCATTCGCATTTTGGAAAAGCCTTTCTAGAAGGATGGCAAAATTGGAATAAGGCTAAAATAGGGACTATAAAAACACCTTTATATGATCCAACTACTTCGCATTTAGCGCTTCAACCAGAAAACATTAAAGCAATGGTATCAAGAAAAATCAGTTTTCCTTGCATGATTAATGGCATGCTAAAACCGGAATTCAAATTAGGATTGATTGCATATAACCAAAAAGACAAACAAAATGAGATTGCAAAATTCGATGATGAAAAAGGCGTGCCTGTGTCTTTCATTGATAAAATTCATGATCCTATTAAATTGAAAAGAAATATACTTGGTTCATTAACAAAACAATTAACCGTCATGCCAGACCATAGTTTGCCTTTATCATTAACAAGAAACATGACTAGTTTATTATCGCGTAGCCCGTACAAACGGAGTTTTGCTATCGTTGCAGGACTTTTTGCAGTTGGATATGTTGGTGCAAATATTTTAAAGCGCATTATATCCAAGCCTAAGTCAACGGATATGATGATAACTAAATCTAAATTATGAAACAAAACGAGTATATAAAATGATAACACATTCAATTCTACGGCCTATTACAGTTGATATAGCTAAACGAGCTAGTGATTTCTATAAACAATTTCTTAAAAGCCCATTACCAGATAATAAAAATGAATTGGTTATGCCATTACTTGAAAAAATTTCAAAATTCGAAAAAATACCTCCAGATGATTGGGCTTATGTGCAGGCTTCACTAGAAGAATCACATCCATGCTCTATATTTTTTGCAAAGTATCGCAATCAAATTTCTAGGCAATACGAAGTAGAAGGGCAGAAATTAACAGCCGTTCCTATTATTACTTTTACTCATAAAGGTGAGCGTTATGCACTATTAATGGAAAATAAAGGACTTGAAAAATCGGTTGAAGTTAATGAAATACAATGGACGGCTCATGGTGTGCGTGTTGATGTTTTGGAAAAAAACTTTCTGAAATCAGAGCCAAAGTTATGGCAATTATTGGAAAAAATTAGCAATGGCAATATTCAAGTTGCTTATTTAATGGCGGCGGCTATTCGCCGCGTGCGTGGATTGGGTATTGAATTAACTGAAAAAGATATTCAAAATATGCGACCTATCAATAGAGTCGCAGCTGGATTTCCTGAAACAAGTCCATTCTATCGGACTGAATATTTTGATGTTGATTTAGGCGAAAGAAATCCAGAAGAGTTAAATAAATTTATTGAAGAATCAAGCAAAACAACTCGATTTGCTAAATGGACACAGTGTTTCAAATTATCAAATTTGAAAGCGGAGGTTAATGAGCTTAAATTCGAATTTAAAGATTCAGTTGAAGAAAAATTGGATCCTAAAATTTTGAGTAGAAAAAAATATCGCTACTCATTAACCCATGCCGGCAAAATACTTCCTATACGCGATACAACTTGGATATTTTTAAAAGCATTAGAGTATGTAAAATTGACAGAGCTCAGACCTGATAAGGAAGCCAAAGACCCTTGGGCAATGCGCAATCTAAGCGGGATTGAACGAGCGCTACTTTGGGTATCTAAACGCATGGATGGTGACGTGCAATTTTCGTTATTTTCCCCAGAAAATAACCGGCTATCGTCAGCTCAGGCACATGCTTATGCTGCTAAGGCTGGTATGAATGAAGAAAATTTTGCTTATACCGCTATGAAACCTCGTCGTTTGGTTTTAAATGTTATTATTGCTTATTTAACTGCACACGTAAAAATTCGTGATAGTGTTTTGTTGCAAAGTTTTTGTAAGCAAATTCAAGCCGAATTTTTTGCTCAAAACAAAAATTTTGCTGAGGCATGGGAAGAGAAATTTGAGAAAGCGAAAGTAAATCTGAATAATTTAGTTAAAGGTCATTTTTATGATTCGGAAGAGGGTTTGAATATGCTTCCTCCGGAACAAAGACAAGATATTGCTTGTATTAAAGAGCTTTTTGAGAAAATTAAAACCAAAGAATTGGATGATCTTCATAAAACTATTTATCATTTATACGAATCTGATCTCGAACTTGCAGTCATTATTTATTTACATGAAAAATTTCATAAACAGGTAATGTCTGCTATTTGTCCAATTGTAAATGCTTTAATTGATAAAGAAATATCAAGTAAAAATTTTATTGCTTTGGATAGGCAACCCTTAGCGGAATGTAAATCTTTTGGAATTACTGGACCTGTTGCAAGTGGGAAATCTGCTAGTGAAAAAATCATTAGATCTATTTTAAAAGAACAAAATGCAGCATATAGAGGTTCTGATGAATGGAATGTTATATTAAGTGATTATATGAATCTGGAAAAATCTGGATTTATCATGCATAGAGGTAACCTAACACTACCCGAAGCTTGGTTTATTAAAGTTCATATTTTTCAATTATTATCTGAAATGAGAAATAAGTTTGGTGAAATGCCAAATGTCATTGTTGAAACTTGTAATCCATACGCAGTAAAAGATTCTAATTTTATATTTATTAATAGTGCTGATCCAACTGATGCAATTAAGCGAGTAAAAGAGCGTGGTAATAAATCTGGGCGCTATGTTGCCGGATCTGTAGCAAGTAGTTCTTATCGATGGCCATGGGTTAACTTATTGCGTACTTTAGATGATGCACCAAAAGGTATAATCAGAGTGATCGATACAGATATTTTGTATGCAAAGAGTAATTTAGAAATAAAAGAAGAAGATCGCTTAAAACAAGCCAATATCGTTACTGTCTCTGACAATGTTTTTGAAATACATAATTTTAAACATTTTTTACATTTAATTGCTCATAGTTTTCGAGTGAATCCAAATCCCAAACAACCAAAAGATGTTTGGTCTATGAGAGGTAAAGAACCAACATTGCTTTCTATCTTGAAAGAACTTAATAAGTTATCTAACTCAAAAGCAAATTTAAAAATTAAATTAGATGGTGAAGTCATTTCGAAAGAAAAGCTTTTCGAAAAAGTAGGACTTTATTATGCAACCCAAATCAGACCAACAGAGTCATGTTTGAGTTTGTTTTTACAAAAGAAGAGAAGAGAAAATGTAGCTGAAACGGAATTAAAAGAAGTTTCGTTCTTGAGACACACACAGATTGTCAACAGGCCTTAATTATTTCTAAAAATTTCATTAACAAGATTTGTAATTTTTTTGCTTTCTTATCATCATAAGAAAACGGATAAGCTTCATTCATATAATTGCACTGTGCCAGTTCAAGTTGTATTGCCTGAATACCTTGCTCTGGTTTGCCATAATGACGGGTGATAAATCCACCTTTGAAACGGCCATTAATTACGTAAGAATATGAGTACTGTTTGCAGATTGTTTCTATTTGTTGAATGAGTTCATCTTTAGCGGATAGACCATCGGCAGTTCCAATATTTAAATCAGGTAATACACCATCAAATAACAAAGGAACTTGTGAGCGAATGGAGTGAGCATCAAAAACTATGGTTCGATTATGTTTCTTTTTCAAATCATCAACTAACGATTGCAACTTATCATGATAAGGTTGCCAGTATGTTTCAATTCTTTCCTGGATTTCTTTTGCATTTGGTTCCATTCCAGGTTGATAGACTGGTGTGCCATCAAATAAGGTGAGTGGGCACAGACCCGTAGTAAATTTACCGGGGTAGAGCGATTGGTCATCCTTCCCGCGGTTAAGGTCGATAACATAACGAGAATGAGTTGCGATAAGCATATGAATGCCGAGATCGCGTGCAAACGCATATAATGTCTCAACATGCCAATCCGTATCAGGAAGTCGCTTGGCAGGTGTAGTAAACCGATCTAGTATATTATGAGGGACAAAAGTACCCGCATGTGGGATGCTGATAAGTACTGGAACGGTTCCAGGAATGTAGTGATAGGTTTTCATTAGCCAAGTATAAAAATATTTGCTTGAAAATCAAGGATTGCAATGCTCCATGGCGCATTAATAGCCCTCTAAAAATGGATAGGACAATTTATGCCTTCGAACAAATGTTATTATGCCCCAACTGCCGTTTTGCCTTCTGGTTGGGCTGAGCATGTGTTGATTACTGTTGATCCAGCAGGCTGGATTTCAGATGTTCAATTAGGACAAAAATTAGATACCGCGATTGTTCTTAATGGGGTTGTCCTTCCTGGCATGTCAAATGTCCATTCACATGCTTTTCAGCGCGCCATGGCTGGTATGTTAGAACGAGCAACAGGAGAGAAAGATAGTTTTTGGACTTGGCGTGAAGGGATGTATCGCTTTCTCGAAAAATTAACTCCAGAAGATCAAGAAGCAATTGCTGCGCAACTCTATGTAGAAATGTTAAAAGCTGGTTTTACTTCGGTAGGGGAGTTTCATTATTTGCATCATCAAGCGAATGGAAAACCTTATAGTGATCGTTCTGTAGCCTCACGTCATATTATCAACGCTGCTAAGATTGCTGGCATCAGTATAACTCATTTGCCTGTGCTGTATGCGTTTAGTGGATTTGGTGACAAACCACCTTTAGCTACTCAAAAAAGATTTATCAACAATGCGGAAGAAATTCTCGGCATGATTACCGCATTATCTGATGCATATAAAGATGATAAGCAAGTGGCAATTGGATTGGGGCTACATTCTTTACGAGCTGTTTCTCTGGAAATGTTGCAGCAGTCCGTGCAAGGTATGCAAAAGAGTCATCCTCATGCTCCTATTCATATTCATATTGCGGAACAACTGCAAGAAATTAATGATTGTTTAGCTTGGAGTGGCGAGCGACCTGTGGAATGGTTATTCCGACACGCGCAAGTGGATAAGCATTGGTGTTTAGTGCATGCAACGCATATGACGGAAAAGGAAATACGTTTGCTCGCTCAAAGTGGTGCAGTTGCAGGGTTATGTCCTACTACTGAAGCCAATTTAGGTGACGGTTTGTTTAATCTACCCGATTATGTTCGTGAGGGTGGATGCTTTGCGATTGGGTCGGATAGCCATATTTCTGTCAGCATGATTGAAGAATTAAGATTATTAGAATATGGTCAACGTTTGTTAAGACAAGAGCGCAATGTTTTAAAATTTGCTGAACAACCCTCTGTGGGAGCAGCTCTATATAATATGGCTTTAAAAGGCGGTGCTCAATCACTTGGTCGCGCAACGGGAGAAATCGCAATTGGCAAACGCGCTGATTTTATTGTGTTAGATTCAGAAACTCCAACGCTGTTGGGAAAAAAAGAAGATTCTATTTTTGACGCTTTGATTTTTGCTGGAAATGTTAATCCGATTCGACATGTGATTGCAGGTGGTAAGCATGTGGTTAAAGATTTTCATCATCATGATGAAGAAAAAATTTTTACTGCATATCGAGAAACAATGAAAAAAAAGCTCCTCTAAGATTCCTTGTTATTAATCAATTCATTTAACTGTAATTTTTCTTCTTGGGATAAACCTTGCTGCGCAGCTTGATTCAACAAGCGTTCGATGACTTGTTCATTAGCGATTTTTTTCAATCGTTGTATTGCGCCTAAGAATTCATTTTTTATGCCTTTTTCGGGAATCATATGTTCTATTTGTGCTAATTTGACAATAAGCTGTTCTTCAGGCTGATCACGCCAAAATTCTTTTAATGAAGCAGTAGTCATGCCAGGATTTTGCTGGATCACTGTCAATAACTGTAATAAAAAATCAAATCCTTTGATATCTATTTTTGGTAAAGGTTCTGTTAAGAATTGCGCGAGCTCAGGTTGTTGTACGAGCAAACTAGTCGCTAACCGTAATGCCGAAGGAGAGCGTGTTGTGCGCATAGTTCGTTGTGGTTGAGATGGCGAAGGTTTTGGAGCATTTAATTGCTCGACCTTCATGCGGGTTTTTTTCGCTAATTCTTCAAACATCATTTTTTTGAAAATACCATCAGGCAATTGATTGAGATGTTCTGTCGCTAATTTCACATAACGCGCTCGACCATCTGTGCTTTGCAGATCAGTTTGGGTAGCAAGATTGTGAAAAAAGAAATCTGCAATAGTTAATGCGTTGGCTAATTGTTTTTCGAATGCGTCTTTACCTATTTTGCGAACGAGGGTATCAGGATCTTCACCATCAGGTAAAAACATAAAGCGAATTTGTACGCCGTCAGTCATGACAGGTAAAGTAACCAATAAAGCACGCCATGCCGCAGTTCGACCAGCTTGATCACCATCAAAACAAAAAATAATTTCTGAGGTATAACGAAATAACCGCTGTAAGTGAAAGGCAGTGGTTGCTGTGCCTAATGTTGCAACTGCATACGTGATGTCATTTTGAAATAAAGCAATGACATCCATATAGCCTTCTACAATCAAAACCTGTTTTAATTGCCGATTTGCTTTTAAAGCTTGATATAAACCGTAGAGTTCATGTCCTTTTTGAAACAAAGGTGTTTCTGGCGAATTAAGATACTTCGGTTCACCTTTATCTAGAATTCTTCCGCCGAATCCGATAATACGTCCACGCCTGTCTTGGATAGGGAACATGATGCGATCACGAAATCGATCATAATGCCCACCATCTTCTTTTTTGATTAACATGCCAGCTTCAAGAAGTTGTTGTTTTAATAAACTATTCTTGCCGAACTGTTGTAACACATGGTCCCATCCTGGAGGTGCGAAGCCTAAGCTAAAATCTTTAGCGATTTGTCCTGATAATCCGCGATTTTTTAAATATTCTATTGCTCGCGATGTTTCACGTAATTGAACTTGATAAAATTTGCTTATTTTTTCTAATAAATCATAAAGAGAAGGAGAGGCTGCTGGTTTTTCTAGCGCGCGCGATTCGTGAGGAATTTCCATACCGATTTGTTTAGCCAGAGTTTCGATAGCATCACGAAACTCCATATGATCGAATTGCATTAAAAAATCGATGGCATTGCCATGGGCGCCGCATCCAAAGCAATGATAGAATTGTTTCGATTGGCTGACTGAAAAAGAAGCCGATTTTTCTGTGTGGAAAGGGCAACAGGCGAAATAGTTATTTCCCGATTTCTTTTTTAAGGGAACGCGACTATCTATCAAATCAATTATTTCGATTCGATTCAATAGCTGATGAATAAACTCACGCGGTATGCGTTCGGCCATGGCTTGCCTCTAACCTAACTAGTAGTTTTGATCTTACTGACGAACTAGGTTAAATGAATTTTATGAAAAGTGATAGGGTCTAGAGACTTTTCACAAGAATTTACAGTCCTGAATAAAGAACGACAACTGTATGCACGGGCATTAAATCAGTGTGGAGTTAATCAATCTTATGAAGCAAGACGTTCTTTAACTTTGGCACTTACCGAGCCAACATCTGCGCGACCTTGTACTCTTGGCTTTAAAATAGCCATGACTTTACCCATATCTTTGGCAGAAGTTGCGCCACTTTCTTTAATAGCACTATCAATTAAGGCTGAGATTTCAGTTTCGCTTAATTGAGCAGGCAGATATTTTTGAATAATCTGAATTTCTGCTTGTTCTTTTGCTACTAAGTCAGGACGGTTACCTGCTTCGTATTGTGTAATGGATTCACGGCGCTGTTTGACCATTTTATCTAAAATGGCCAGAACATGTTCATCTGCTAGAGTAATACGTTCATCAACTTCGCGCTGCTTGAGTGCCGCCATAATGAGTCGGATAGTGGCTAAGTCCTCTTTATTTTGAGAACGCATAGCTGTTTTCATATCTTCAAGGATCTGTCCCTTGATCGCGGATTCAGTCATATCAGCTCACTTGTAATAAGTTTATACGAATTTACTTACGACGATCTCTTTCTGCTGCCATTTGTTCGCGCATAAGCTTTTTCTGATAACGCTTAACGGCAGAAGCTTTTTTACGTTTACGCTTCCAAGTGGGTTTTTCATAGAATTCATGGCGTCTTAAGTCAGCTAAAATGCTGGCTTTTTCGCATAAACGTTTAAAACGACGCAAGCTAACTTCAAAATTTTCATTATCTTTAACACGTATACTTGGCATATTCGACACTCTACTCCTTCAATTCATTGGAAAGAATGGGAGATTCTAATGGCTTATTGAAAGAAATGCAAAAAAAGTTGTTATTATGTTGATTAAATTTTAAAAGAGGGGCTATTTAAGTAATTTTATTGGCAAAAATTTCTTAATACGTTCGAGGGATTTAAGTGCTTAACTAAAATTAACTCATTGAAAAATTGGAAAATTTTTTCAAATCCCAGCATAAAACAACTTCGATATTCATTAATACCCTGCCAAAAGTACGAATTATGGGCCGGGGAGTCTTGGTCTGTGCTTTTCGGAGCTTATGTCAATCAAAAACAGTAAGCTTACAGAACTTATACCGCATCGAGCGAGATCTTGTAATTTCTTGGGATCTTTGATGTTAAATTTATTTATTAGCGTATTGGTACCAGGGTAAACGTATGGGTCAACTTGATTTTGTTTTGGCACGTGAGATAGCTCTTTTTATAAATTCGGCTTTTGTTATCTGACCGGCATCAAATAACTTCACATCATTCATGGCTTCAGGAGATAATACAATTCCTTCCAAATGAAGACTGGCTAGCATTTGCTGCATTGTCGGGGCGGTTATGGGGGCGGAACGAAGTTTCGAAGATTATATCAATCAAAAACAACTGGCTTACAGAGCTCAGGCCGCATCGAGCAAAGAGACGCCACGCCCGGCCTAACTTAACAAAATGGTCTTGCATGATAATGTAAATTTATTAAACGGACATACGGGTGCAAGAATTTCAACTTTAAAGACTCGAAGATTAAGGCAGAGTATGTGAAAATTAAGCTAGTGATTGGGGATTTTTGCTAAATAAATTAGTACAAGTGGCTTAATTAAATAGCCCAAGCCTAGAGAATTTTATAATTATGCGTGTCTTAGGTATAGAAACATCCTGTG
This sequence comes from Gammaproteobacteria bacterium, assembly GCA_025451335.1. Classification (GTDB taxonomy): domain Bacteria; phylum Pseudomonadota; class Gammaproteobacteria; order DSM-16500; family DSM-16500; genus JAJPGW01. The sequence continues at coordinate 11,894 of JANWKO010000199.1, read as the reverse complement.
ATGAAACCGGTGTGGCCATTTATGATTCAAAAGAAGGTCTATTGGCGCACACATTATATAGTCAAGTTTCAACTCATGCGGAGTTCGGCGGTGTTGTTCCTGAATTAGCATCTCGAGACCATGTGCGCAAAACGATTCCTTTGATTGAACAAGCGATGTCGGAAGCACGTTGTACAAAGAAAGATATCCATGGGGTAGCTTATACTTCCGGGCCTGGATTAGTGGGAGCGCTTCTTGTTGGGGCAGCGATTGGACGCAGTATTGGCTTTGCTTGGCAAGTACCTACCATTGGTGTGCATCATATGGAAGGGCATTTATTAGCACCCATGTTAGAGTCTAACCCTCCCGCATTTCCTTTTGTTGCATTATTAGTCTCTGGCGGTCATACCCAATTGGTCAAAGTCGAGAAACTCGGCAGTTATGAAATCTTAGGTGAATCATTGGATGATGCTGTTGGAGAAGCATTTGACAAAACAGCCAAAATGCTCGGATTAGGTTACCCAGGTGGTGCTGCATTAGCTGCGCTAGCCGAAAAGGGCAATTCAGATCGTTTTCACTTTCCCCGACCTATGATAGATAGGCCTGGATTGGAATTCAGTTTTAGTGGTTTGAAAACGTTTGCAATCAATACAGCACATCAATATGGTTTGGATGAAGAAACACGAGCCGACATCGCGCGCGCTTTTCAAGATGCGGTTGTCGAGACGTTAGTCATTAAGTGTCGGCGTGCGTTGCATGCGACAAGTTTGTCAAGGTTGGTTGTAGCTGGTGGTGTAGGTGCTAATCAAATGTTGCGTCAAAAATTACATGACATGGTTAAAAAAGAAAATGCTGAAGTCTATTTTCCACGCCAAGAATTTTGTACAGACAATGGCGCAATGATTGCTTATGTGGGTTGCCAACGTTTGCTGGCAGGCCAGCGGGGTGATTTGAGTATTAGGGTGTTTCCTCGTTGGCCTTTGGATAAGATCTGTTGACAATTCTACTATGTTGGCTGCAAATCTTTTATTTTCTGCGCTTCGCCGCTGCTCATTTGGTCGCGCGGGTCCTTCCATGGACCCTTCCCTTCGGGCGCACTTAAGTGCGACAAAAATGGCAACCCTGCCATTTTGGCCAATAGCGTAAACGGCGCTGCCAAGCATTAAAATCCAGATATTATTATTTTTCTCGAAAATCAAGGATTTCAGCTCAGTGAATTTACTTTAGATTTTTGACCAATTTTCGTTTCCTTACCAGAGAATAACTTTCGAATATTTTCTCGATGCCGATAAATCAATAGCAAGCTAATGAAGCATGCCATAATCGTATAGTCCCAATTGGTAAAATACCAAGTATAAACTGGGGCAAGTAATGATCCAATTAATGCGGCAAGCGAAGAATAACGAAATATGATGGCAACAAGAAACCAAGTAATTGCTAATGATAATCCCACAGGCCAAGCAAGAGTAATGATACAACCAAACGCTGTTGCAACGCCTTTACCGCCTTGAAATCCAAAAAAAATCGGATAAAGATGCCCAAGAAACGCAGCAAAAGTGATTAAGCTTAAGCTAAGCACATCAAATCCATACCATTTTGCCAATGCAACGGGAATCACGCCTTTTAAGACGTCACCAACCAAAGTGAAAATCGCTGCTTTTTTACCTCCTATACGTAAGACATTAGTAGCACCCGGATTACGTGAGCCTTCTGTTCTAGGATCAGGTAAGCCCATCAGTTTGCAAGTGACAATGGCACTTGAGATGGAACCAAAGAGGTAAGCAATGATAACGGCAATAATAGTATCGATAGACATAATACACCCAAAGCGAATGATTTTTAGGTGTTTTAGCATCTCATCTGCAGGCCATCTTGTCACTTAAAAAATGCTTACATATGAATAACTATGCGCACATTTTTTAAGTGACAATCTGGCCTACACCTGAGCGCTAAAACACCTAAAAATCATTCGCTTTGGGTGTATAATTTCCTGATGTTTATTTTCTATGCGGCTGCTAAAATAGGAAATAATAAATATCACAGGTCGATTCGTAAAATCAACGAATCTTGAACGATGATCCTAATCACAAGGCGCTTTTATGACTTTTAATGCAACAAATTTAATTTGGATTGATTTAGAAATGACCGGTCTTAATCCTGAAAAGGATCGCATTATAGAATTAGCAACGGTAGTGACGGATTCGCACTTAAATATTTTGGCAGAAGGACCTGTGTTTGCCATTAAGCAAACGGATGAATTATTGAAAGGTATGGATGCGTGGAATACAAAGCAACATAATTCCTCGGGATTGGTGGGGCGTGTTCAAGAAAGTCAAATCACTGAGCGTGAAGCAGAAATCAAAACATTGGAATTTATAAAACAATATGTGCCTGCAGGAAAATCTCCGATGTGTGGAAATAGTGTCTATCAAGATCGACGTTTTCTTTTCCGTTTTATGCCAGAGTTAGAAAAATATTTTCATTATCGATTATTAGATGTGAGCACTTTAAAAGAGTTGGCGCAACGTTGGGCGCCGCGTATCTATTCTGGTTTTCAAAAAGAATCCAAACATTTAGCTTTAGAAGATATTCATGAATCTATTCAAGAATTAAAATACTATCGTGACAGTTTATTTAATCCAGCAATTTTTGATTCTTAGATCTTGTAAAAGATAAGTTATTCTTACAATATCTTTAGAGTTGAAATTTATTCAAGTCGCTTTTTGCGAATTTTTCAGCAATTTGCAAGTTGGTTCGGAACGATTTTGCTCTAAAAACAAATATTCTAACAATCCTGTTTTTGCAATCAAGATATTTCTTGCAAAAATATTTTTACTCAGTGTCAAAATTTAAGTTGTTAAAACCAAAATGTAGTGACATGATGATTTTCGCAAGCAATTTCATTTTCACTAGGGTCTGTTGAATCATTTTGTTAATAATTAAAAGAGGTTGTTATGACACAAATTAGATCAGAAGAAATGCTCAGAACATTTTCAGAAACTCAAGATTCGGAAAAATTGCAAGAAGTCCAAGAAACACAAAAAACCCAAGAAACTAAATCTAAAGAAACAAAAGAAATTAAAGCAACTATAGATTCCATAGAAGAATCAAAAAGTGTAATCCACGAAACACCAGAACTTAAGGCAGCAACCGAAGAATCAACCAAAGAATCAAAAGATGAAACAGAAGAATTGCTGAAAGATTTTCGTCAATCTGTTGAATCGAAAGATGCAACAGAAACAGAAGATCATATTTTTGCAGCGTATCTAAAAGCAAGCCAAACACCTCTTTCAGAATTAATAGACAAGTTTCTTCAAGGCGATGAAGTTGAATTATTGTCTAATCGATTTCGACGCGCTAGTCAAAATTCAACAGATATTGATTTTGCAAAAAAATTTACAGCGCAATTAATTGACGCAAAAGCGGCAAATAAAATCACAACACGGCAACTTGTTTTATTAGGCTTGGCTTATGAATGTGGTTTTGGCGTTGGAATTGATTTAATGAAAGCGCGTGAATGTTATGAAAATGCCAAATCAGACCGAGAAGCCATGGTTCATTTAGGATCTTTTCATCACGAAGGTTCAGCTGGATTCACGGTCAATCCAAAGAAAGCCGAAGATCTTTACAAAAAAGCAGCAAAATTAGGCAGTGCATTGGCGCTTGTTGAATTAGCTGATGTGTATGCTTCTTATGGCCCAATTGAGCGTCCCGATTTTGATGACGCTTTAATTTTATTAAAACAAGCCGTGCACCATAAAAATAGTTCCGCAGCAAAATTAAGAATAGGAATTTTATTAGCGCAATTAAACAAATATAAAGATATTCCGGTGGATCAATCTCCTGATATTTTTAATTGGTATGAAGAGGCCGCTAAACAAGGTAATCCTGCGGCTTTGAGCTGTTTGGGAGAGCTCTACTTATTATCAAAACATCCTGACGTTGATAAGGCGCTAAAATATATTAATCAAGCTGGTCAAGATGGTTGTTTAGCAGCTTATTTACAGTTGGGCGAAATTTACAATGCAGGAAATGAATTCCAAAAATTCCAAATGAAGGATGCCAAAAAAGCGTATGAATATTTTAAAAAAGTAGCAGATTCGCCTTATCCAAATCCTAGGCTGCAACTTTTTTCATTAGGTGGGCTGCTTGAAATGTACAAAAAAGACGAATCTCTGGCTGTCAAAGATGAAGCTTTGATATCAGGATATGCCGAACAATTTGCTATAAGTTATCGAAAAGCAAAAGCATTAGGTAATATGCTTGGAAAAGTCAGTGCTATTTTTTTGCTACAGATATATGAAGCCTATCAACATATTCCTGCGTTTCTTTATCATATTTCTATCGGTCTCAATGATAAAAAGACTCTAAATTTATTAGCCAAAGAACATCCTGCTGAATTTAATCAATTGATGGGAGAAGACTCAGCAGAATTACTGATGAAAATGTTAGATGATGAAACAATTAAATTGCTTCATTCCAAAGTGTTTGCTGAGGCTAAACCTAGTGAAAAGATAGTTAATTTACCCTCAAAAAATGGCAAAACGAATAAAGAAATGGCAATGCTTGTTTTTGCGGATTTAAAGTTAGTTTCTGATATAGCAAAGAAATATCCTGAAATACAAAAATCAGAAGTAATGGGAGATGCGCTTACTAAGATTAAAGTGCTCTCAGCCATCCCTGATATATTAGATGAAAGCAAAAAATTTGAAGGTGAAAAATTGGCAAATGCAAAAGCGCTGATGCTCTTATTGGCTAAGAATGAAGGAAAGCCCAATCTTGATCCAAAAACAAGAGATGTTTTATTTGCAGCAGAACTCTTGGATGCAAGCGAACATTTGCAAAGCGTTGATAAAGCGAAAATTGCAACGTTAGAAAAAGAATTTGCTGAAATAAAACCGAATCTTTCTCCTGACGACCGTGTGGCATATAGAGAATTTCTTGATGAAATAAAGGAAAAAAAAGAATTTTCAGCATCATTGCGTGTATCTTTATCTGATGAAGAAATGAAAGAACTTCAACAGATAGGTCAATTTCAAAATCGAATTGATGACCTTATGTTAGGGTATCCAAAAGATGATAAGAGTCCAGTTTCCAGATCATCTACTTCTAAGCCTACCTTTTTCCAAAAAGCAAAATCTGAATTACAAAAGGCAAAAAACTGGCTCCAACACGCTACAGAATCGAAATCTGCACCCGAATCAAAACGTGCCTCTCTTCGTTAGAAATCCTGTGAGCTGCATCCATCTACCTAGATGGGTGCAGTTTATCTTGACGTAATAAAGCCCATTCAACATGTTCTCTGACTAAAGAGGACGCGTGATTTAGTTTGGTTTTCAAAACCATGACTATTTTTTCGTTATAAGGCGCATTGCCGAGTGCGACTGCAATATTGCGTAACCAACATTCATAGCCAATGCGTCGAATTGCAGAACCTTCGGTTTTTGTCAAAAAATCTTCTTCGGTCCAATTAAATAAATCAATTAATTCTGCAGATCCTAATCCATGCCGAGGTTGAAAATCTTTTTCTTGAGTGGGTTTGGCGAAACGATTCCAAGGACAAACTAATTGACAATCATCACAGCCATAAATTCGATTACCGATGAGTGGCCGCAATTCTATAGGGATAGAATTAGATAACTCGATCGTTAAATAAGAAATGCAACGCCGAGCATCTAATTGATAAGGTCCAACTATAGCTTGAGTAGGACAGATATCCAAGCAAGCATGACAAGTTCCACAATGGTTTTTTACAGGTGTATCAATGGGTAGGGGAAGGTCAGTGTAAATTTCACCGAGAAAAAACCACGAACCGGCTTGACGGTTAATGAGATTCGTATGTTTACCTATCCAACCTAAGCCGGATTTTTCTGCTAAGGGTTTTTCTAATACTGGAGCGCTATCGACAAAAACACGATAGCCCGTTTCGCCGATTTGTGCCGTGATTTTTTCGGCTAATAAATTTAAGCGTTTGCGAATGACTTTATGATAATCCCTTCCTAATGCATAACGCGAAATGTAGCCAAGATTGGGATTTTGCAACACTTTTGGAATGTCGGTATCAGGCGGCAAATAATCCATTCGCGCTGTAATAACACGCAACGTACCTGGAACTAATTCTTCAGGATGATAACGTTTCGTCCCATGGGTGGACATATAATTCATTTCACCGTGAAAATTTTTTTCGAGCCAAGTGAGGAAATGTTCTTCATATGCGCTTAAATCAATATCAGTGATACCGATTTGTTGAAAACCCAGTTCTTGACCAATACGTTTAATATCTTGGGCTAGTTGAATGAATTGTTGTGAAGACTCTGTCATGAATATTTTTGGTTTTTCATTAATTGCTAACTTTGAGGTTATTTAGAATTATATTGAAAGGTTGATCTTGAGTAAACCATGGTGTGATCAACTATTGATTTTTAGCGTCTTTTTAGATAAAAAATTTACTTAATTAACAGAGAGTTAGGTATCTCATTTTGGGCAAAAAACAAAAACTTATTAGTACTCTATAATTAAAAACAAAGAGGAGAAGAATATGAAAAGCACAGTTGATATTACCTCTAGTTTAGCTGCAAAAGCAAAACACTCAATGAGCGCAGATGAAGATTCTAAAATAATAGAAGCAAGGCAAAAAGCAGAGGAAGAAACTAAAAGAGAAGCAAAACAAAAAGCGGTAGAAGAGTTTGGAAAAGATTTAATGTTTGAAAAAAAGGATGAAAAAGTTGCGAAAACTAAAATGTTGGATGCAGAAATTGGTGATTGTGCTTTGGTGCAAAGCACTTTTACTTCTGCTAATGGCAAAACAGTGCCAACTATTATTATGTATTTTAAACGGCCAAAAGTTGAAGATAAACAAGGATATTCAGAAATTGGAGTTGCCCAATATGTTTATAATGAGAAAAGAAAAGAGTGGATCGCAACAGAGCATATTGACGAATATGTTCAGAAAGGAGAGGTTGATTTTTATAAAAAAAGTCAATTAAAGGATTTTGTTGAAAAATTTTTGCCTGCTCAAAAATTAAAGGTTTTATTGTTGCCATCTGATGACATTGTCCGTTTGTTAACTCCCCAGGAGAAAGTCCAACAACTTTTTGAACAAATTAATCCAACACTCATGTGTGCTAAGCCAGCTAGATTTGGAAGTAGTCCTCAAGTTCGTGCAGCAAATGAAATCAGATCAGAATTTCAAGCTTTAAAATCGTCTGCTACTTTGGAAAAATTTGACGATGCAATTCAAAAATTTGTTACCAATACATTAAGAATTATTGGCAGACTTCCTCATAATGATCATTTTGCTATAGAAATAGAAAATACATTACGTGAAAGTTATCCAGCACAAGTTGAAAAAGCAGCAAAAGAAATTCTGGCTAAGCCAACTGCGTCAATTAATAGGCCACATAATTAATTCTTTAATGTATAATCTTAAATAATTATTTTAAAAATTATGTCGCTGTTTACATCCGTGATGAAATCGGTTGCTAGGGCGTATTAAGTATTACAATGAAGTTTGGTTAATGCGAAAAGGATAAAGTATGTCAAATGGAAATATTGAAATACTCGAATTGAGCCAATTCAAAAATTATTTACAACCGCGACCCCGAGAAGCAAATAAAGGTAATTTTGGCCATGTGTTGGTGGTGGGTGGGGATTATGGCTTTTCAGGTGCCGCGCGAATGGCAGGTGAGGCTGCATTGCGTGTCGGTGCGGGTTTGGTGAGTGTTGCGACTCGTCCTGAAAGTTCTCTCGTCTTAAATGCTGCTCGGCCTGAGTTAATGTGCCATGGTGTAAATTCAGGTTCTGAACTGGAGCCTTTGCTAGTCCGAGCTAATGTTGTTGTTATCGGTCCTGGGCTTGGGCGTTCCGCTTGGGCTCAAAAACTTCTCTATTTAGTTTTGAAAAGTGAAAAAAATGTCGTTGTTGTCGATGCGGATGGCTTAAATATGCTGGCAGAAAAACCGGCTAAGAAAGAAAATTGGATTTTGACTCCACATCCGGGAGAAGCGGGTCGATTATTAAAAAAATCTACCCCAGATATTCAAGCAGACCGTTTAGGATCGGCTCGCGAATTACAACAAAAGTATGGCGGAATATGTGTGCTAAAAGGCGCAGGAACGTTGGTATTAGGCCCAGATTCGCAGCCTGCTATTTGCAAGGCGGGTAACCCGGGAATGGCTTCAGGAGGCACGGGGGACGTTTTAAGTGGTGTAATTGGCGGTTTGCTGGCTCAAGGATTACCATTGGTGGCTGCAGCTAAACTGGGTGTTTTGATACATGCTATGGCGGGAGATTTGGCTGCGAAAGAAGGCGGGGAGCGTGGTATGATTGCCTCCGATATGTTGCCGTATATACGACGACTGGTTAACCCTTAGTTAGGGACCAGCTATTTTTAACCGAGGCCTATTTGCAACAATACATACCAACTGAACAAGCTATGTTAGACTTTGGAGCAAAATTAGCACAAATTTGCTCGCATTCGGCTACGATTTTTTTGTACGGTAATCTAGGCGCAGGAAAAACTACATTAGTACGAGGGTTCTTACGTGGCTTAGGCTATGAGGGTTTAGTAAAGAGCCCAACCTATACTTTAGTTGAGCCTTATGCTTTCGATCATTTTCATATTTTTCATTTTGATTTATACCGAGTAAAGAATGTACAAGAACTGGAATATATCGGTATTCAAGATTATTTTATCCCTGAGAGTATCCGTTTAATTGAATGGCCTGAGAATGGAGAGAGATTCTTGCCTCCACCCGATTTGTCTTGTTATATTGAGCCGAAAGAAGAAGGTCGAGAGCTTAAAATCAGTGCGCAAACTCCGTGCGGACAGGACATTCTGAAACGGCTATTAAAAAATGAATAATAAATGGAAACAGTTCTTATTTGGGTTGGTTGCACTGTTAATTTTATTGCCATGCCAAGTATTGGCAATTCCAGCCAATTTAAATAATATTCGCGTTACGCATAGCGATAATTCGACGCGCCTAGAAATTGCTCTTACCCAATCTCAATCTTATCGTGTTTCAACTCTGTCAAATCCTGACCGTTTGGTTCTTGAATTAAAAGAGACTAAATTAGCTATTCCGTTGCCTCTTATTCCAAAACAAAATCCTTTAATGATAGCTATTAATAGCAAATATCCGGATCCTTCTAGCCTACGTTTAATTATTGATCTTAAACAATTGGTTCACTGTAAAATTTCAACTGAATCCAAAAAGATTATTTTAGATCTATATTCTCAACGAATTGTCAAATTGACTCAGCCAAAAGCTATAGCCTTGCCAGAACCCTTTAGAATTGTGAGTGATCCCGGTCATGGTGGTAAAGATCCAGGAGCTATAGGCAAAAATGGGACACAAGAAAAAAAAATTGTGATGGGGATTTCTCATCATCTGGCTAAGTTAATCAATAAACAACCTGGAATGCGAGCTGTCTTAACTCGCAAAGGCGATTATTTTGTTCCATTACGGGGGCGCCTACGTTTGGCACATAAAGGCAAAGCCGATTTATTTGTGGCGATTCATGCAGATTCTTATTTTAATAATCGATCCAGTGGTGCGTCAGTGTACGCAATATCTCATCGAGGAGCGACAAGTGAAGCTGCCCGTTGGTTAGCGCAACGTGAAAATTATTCGGAGTTAGGTCAAGTTGATTTGGGAGAGTTAGTTGATAAAAGTTATGTGTTGCGTTCCGTATTAATTGATCTTGCACAAACGGCAACGGTAAAACATAGTCTGCATTTAGGTAATACCGTTTTATCTGCACTGAATGAAGTCACTAATTTACATTATAATCAGGTAGAGCAAGCTCCTTTTGTTGTGCTGAAATCACCCGATATCCCCTCAATTTTAGTTGAAATTGGATTTTTATCGAATCCAAAAGAAGAAGAAAGATTACGAAAAAAACATTATCAAGAACAAATGGCCCAAGCTTTATTTAATGGTATTCAAAAGTATATTAAAAAATATTCAGTGATTAAAAACGCATGACAACACGAATTCAAAAATTAAGTTCTTTACTCGCAAATCAAATCGCAGCAGGTGAGGTGGTTGAACGTCCTGCATCAGTCATTAAGGAATTAGTTGAAAATAGTTTAGATGCCGGCGCAACAAAAATTGATTTGGTAATTGAGCAGGGTGGTATGCGTTTAATACGTGTTCGCGATAATGGATCTGGCATTTATCCAGATGATTTAACTCTTGCTGTCAGCAGGCACGCGACAAGCAAAATTAATAATTTAGATGACTTAGAGCAAATCATGACTTTAGGTTTTCGCGGTGAAGCTCTAGCCAGTATCAGTTCCGTTTCACGTTTAGATTTAATTTCTGCTACCGGGAATGGATCAGGTTGGCAAGTGTCAACTCAAGGCACAGAGAGTGAGCCGCAAATTAGCCCCGCTGCGCATCCAATTGGAACAACGGTAGAAGTTCGTGATTTATTTTTCAATATGCCTGCGCGACGTAAATTTTTGCGCTCAGAAAAAACGGAATTTGAGCATATTGATGAAGTGATTAAGCGTGTCGCATTGAGTTCCTTTCAAGTCAATTTTTCTTTGCAACACAATCAAAAATTGGTACGTCAATATCGTGCAGCAAGTTCCGATGCAGAGTTTGAGCAACGAGTGAGTAGTTTATGCGGTGCGACTTTTATTGAAAATGCTTTGAAAATAAGTGCGGAAGTGGCTGGCTTAAAATGTTGGGGCTGGATAGCATTACCTACATTTTCTCGGGCGCAAGCTGATTTACAGTACTTTTATGTAAATGGTCGTATTGTACGTGACAAATTAGTTAGTCATGCTGTTCGACAAGCTTATCATGATGTTTTATACGGTAATCGCTATCCTGCGTATGTATTATTTTTAGAAATTTCACCTAATCAAGTGGATGTCAATGTCCATCCGACAAAACATGAGGTGCGTTTTCGAGAAAGTCGACTGGTGCATGATTTTATTACGCGAAGTATACATGATGCATTGGAAAGTGTACGTCCAGGGCCGAGCTCAGTTACGCCAGCTCCTATTGAGACGCAATCATTTCTTAAAAATAAAGATGAACAATTTCAGCAAAAAGTTGCTCATGCATCGACAAAAAATTCGTATGTGACTGAGTTTCCAAAACAACATAGCATGCCGTTGAAAGTGAATGAGCAAATGGCAATTTATGGCAAATTACATGAACCAGCTGTTTACGAAAAACAAGCTCATGTTTCTCCTGAAAAATATCATTCTACGTCGGAAAAACAAAGTGATGTACCGCCCCTGGGATTCGCGCTTGCCCAGTTAAAAGGCATATATATTTTGGCTGAAAATGAACAAGGATTAGTGTTAGTCGATATGCATGCTGCACATGAACGCGTGGTATATGAACAATTAAAACGGAATGTAGCAGATCATAAATTAATATCACAACCCTTGTTGGTTCCACTTACTTTGTTGTTAAGTGAACGAGAAGCCAATGCGATTGAAGATCAAGTTGAAATTTTACAACAAATTGGATTGCGTTTGGAAAGATTAGGTCCTGAAACGATTGTGGTCAGAGAAGTTCCAGATTTATTGCGCGATGGAAATGTTGAGCAACTCATTCGTGATATAGCTGCAGATTTGGTGGAACATGGAAAAAGTACACGACTAGAAGAGCAGTTGCAGCATTTGTTAGCTACCATGGCATGCCATGGTGCAGTCCGTGCGCATCGGAAGCTAACTATTCCCGAAATGAATGCATTATTGCGAGCAATGGACACAACGGATCATAGTGGTCAATGCAATCATGGACGACCTACCTGGATGCATTTAACTTTATCTGACCTTGATAAATTGTTTTTACGAGGTCGTTAGAGCGGAATCCTAGCTAGGATTCCGATCTAAATCCATCTATAATCGCCAATTTAATTAGGGCTTGTCAAAAGCCCATAATAAT
>JANWKO010000198.1 GCA_025451335.1 Gammaproteobacteria bacterium | reverse complement strand
AATCCAGTGACATATTTTTAAAGTATAAATCGCCTTGCTTTTTTATTTCACTTAAAGATTGACAGAATTGTTTACTGGGAAGCTGATAAGATTGCATAGAAAACCTCCTAAAAAATCCTTAGCCGTTAAAACTATCAGTCTCCTCGCCTAAAAAGACGGAGTCTTTATTTCAGAAATTGACGGTTTTTTTGAAATTTCAAGGAAAAATAATTTTTTGCTTAGATCAAAGCTTGTTTTACCAGTTAAAAATGCCCTCTTTTCTTCATTATTAAATTGTAAATAATTGTTATAACAATCTCTTAACTTAAATGGGAAAGAATCCAAAGCCCCAATAATATCAAGCAATTTGTCTAGGGCAATTTTTTGTCTATTGATAGCCATTTTAAGATTTTTTAAATGAATTGTACTATTAGGTATAAACTCTAATTTTTTTCTTAAATTATTATATAATGCATAAACGCGAACAAAATCTGCTATGCTTTGCGCACTAACCTTACTTAAAAATCGCTCTTCTTCTTTTTCTTCAGTCAGCTCCAAGTCATCAAGTTTTTTTTCGGCAGCTTCAAGCTTTTCCTCCGCCAGTTTTTCTTGCTGTAAATATTCGCGATCAACTTGCTCAAGTTGTTCATAAACTTTTTCTAATTCAGCGCTTATACTTTTTGCATCTGGATTTTTATCGCTTTGACCAACTTTGAGTTCTTGAAATTTTGCATTGAGTATTGAAATTTCTTGATTGATTTTATCAATATCTTCATTTTCTTGACTTACGCAACATGAAAAAAATGCACAACATTTTTGCCGCTTTTTTTCGATTATGATATCGCGTTTACGAGTTAACTCTTCGATCTCTGCTTTCGTTTTGTCATATTCCAAATTTTCTTTTTCAATTTTTTTTCCAATGTCCAGCATCTTATCACTGCGTTGCAAGAGAAATTCTTCAGTGATTTTTCGCTCTTTGTCGCGTAATTTTGCTTTAGTTTGTTCTGCTTGTAACTTCAGTCTAGCCGGCAGTTTTTTTGCTTCATCCACTATTTTTTCTTCGGCAACAATCTCACGAAATACGTTAATAGGCATGTTAAATTTTTGTGATTTAACTTGAGGCTTTAACTCATTCTCATAAACTCTATTTAAAACATTTAATTGTTTCCGAATATCATCCAATCCATCACTAAATACTGAAAATCGAGATTTTTTCGATAATAACTGACAGGATTGGAGGGTTTCTTCTATGAGTTGACAGAAAAGCAAAGGTGGATTATTCCTGTTTATCATAAGATATCTCCTTATCTTTATGATCGCTTTTTGTACACTATTAGTTTCTCATGTTAAGCTTAAAATAAGCTTAAGAAATAACCTTGAAATGACACTTTTGCGCAATATTTTGTCGTTTTATTTTTAGCAATGAAATTGGCGAGTTTCCTGAAACCGGTTTTAAAGATACAATAAGCCTGGTTTTCACCCTTATTTGAAGGCAGGTAATAATGAAAATTCTTTGCGTCATACCAAGTAGAATTGGCTCAACTCGAATGCCAGGTAAACCGCTTTTGCCTATTCAAGGCAAGCCTATGATTCAATGGGTATATGAAAATGCATCACGTTGCAAGGCACTCTCCCAAGTTGTCGTTGCGACAGATAGCGAAGAAATAGCAACTATTATCAAAGAACTTGGCGGAAATGTTGAAATGACAGATCCCAATATTCAAACAGGATCTGATCGAGTTGCAGCCGTTGCAAAAAATCACCCAGAAATGGATGTGATTATCAACCTTCAAGGTGATGAACCTTTTATCAAACCAAGGATGCTAGAACAATTAATTGCACCCTATTTGGATGGCGAAACCCCAGATATGACAACGTTGGCATATCCACTTTTGAATATTCATCAAAATGAACCCGGTGTCGTTAAAGTCATAACAGATTTGAATGGTGATGCCATTTATTTTTCCCGTTCACCTATACCTTACTTGCGACAACAGGTTGATAATGTACCTGTATATCATCATGTTGGGTTATATGCTTTTCGTCGTGATTTCTTATTGCATTATACAACCCTGCCCCAAACACCTCTGGAAAAAACCGAAGCGCTAGAACAATTACGCGCGATAGAACATGGTTTTCGAATTCGTGTTTGTTTAACCGATGAGCGCTCGCTTGAGATTAATACAAAAGAAGAATATGAACAGGCGCAGCAATTTGTTTATTCGCATTAAACAATGTTTGTTATTTCAGATAAGTGATTAATTGTATAAGTCGGATTAATCTTTTCACATTCTTCTGGCACACCATAACCATAAGTTACCCAGCAACCATCCGCCCCGATATTTTTTGCAAATAACAAATCAGCTGGCGTATCACCTATGACCAATATTTCATGAGAATTAATTTCATTAAATTGTGGCTTAATGATTTCATTAAATATCATGGGATCTGGTTTTTTCTTCATTCCTGGCGTATCACCAACCACCAAAGTGATGTATCGATTTAATTCGTATTTTTCCAAAGAAGAATGAATAGCACGAGGACCTTTATTACTAATAATAATATTCGTAGCGCCGGTCGATTGCGTATAGTTCAAAATATCTTTCACGTTACCATAAGGTTCTGTTTTCGCATCGCCGTCACGATGGTAAAATTCTCGATAAACATCTATCCATTGCAATATTTCTTCGGGCGATTTTTGTGAATTCGTATCAAGCAAATTGAAAGAATCATGAAGCGCCATACCCTTTGTTATTGTTTCATAAATATCTTCGCGAGATGGAAGCGGCCTTTGATAAGTTTCAAATGTTTTATTTACGCAATGTATAATCGCTTCATGGGTTGCAAACAGTGTACCATCGAAATCATAAATGACTAATTTATACAGCTTCATATTCTCGTACCTTTAATTGCATTCTTGCAGTTTGATTTATCCAATCGTTAAAGTGTTTGCGACACATGGATATATAACTTTCATTACCACCAATTTGAATTTGCGAGCCTTTTCTGATTACATTTCCATTTGCATCTATCCGTGCATTCATCGTTGCCTTTCTAGAACAATGACAAATCGTTTTTATTTCAATGAGATTATCTGCCCAGACCAACAAGTAAATACTTCCCTCAAATGGTTCGCCTTGGAAATCACTTCTTATTCCATACGCTAAAACAGGTAAGTCAAGTATATCAACAATTTGTGTCAATTGTGTGACTTGATGTTTTTTTAAAAATTGAGCCTCATCAATTAAAATGCATGTTAATTTCGGATCATTTTGTTTGGCTTTTTTAACATATTCGAACAGATCAAAATCAGGGTCAATAAAAATAGCATCTGCACTCAATCCAATGCGAGAGTGAATCTTATTTTCACCACCTCGGTTTGCTATAGCAGGTGAAAAAAGCAACGCATCCATGCCTCTTTCTTTATAGTTGTAAGCCGATTGAAGCAATATCGTGCTTTTACCTGCATTCATGGCTGAATAATAAAAATAAAGTTTGGCCATCTTGTTCTTCCTTGTGTAATAATCTTAATCAGCGATTTACTCAGAACCTTTCAACTAGATTAAAAAACTTATAGATAGACTGAGACAAAAATGCAAGAAAATTTTTAAGCTAAAGGATATCCATATTGATGTGGTTTAAAATCAATAATCAACAAATCGAATTACGTATTTTAGCAAAGCCTAATGCTAAAAAATCAAAATTGCTTGGCGTTAGAGAGCATGGCTTACAAATTTCTTTACATGCAAAGCCACATCAAGGAGAAGCCAACAAAGAATTGATTTCATTTTTATCAGAATTGCTTGAGTTACCAAAAAGTAAAATTATTTTGCAACGAGGCAAAGGAAGCAAGTACAAACAAGTTATAGCGCATCTCACATCCGGAAAGATTTCTCGCACAAATTCCAAAAAAATCATAATCTGAAAATCTTAAACCAAGAAAAGCAAAAGAAAATTCAAACATTATTAGGGTCAACTTTAGAACAAGCTGACCTTAACATAGCCTTGACCCCTTACATAGCACCCTTTTCAAACCGATGGCCTAACGTCACATTTTGAATCGGATACTTGCTTTGATTCAGGGTTATCTGAAGCAGTAAAAAGCCCATTCTGCTGCAAAGTTTGTTTAAACTTTTCATCAGCTCCCGCTACATAAATTTCCTCTGATTCTTTAACTGTCGCAGCTTTAACTAAATTTTCTTCAGTAGGTTTTTGTATCAGTTGCTTTTTGGCTTGGTTACATGAATAACTTAAAGCTAACTTCGCAGATAAAGCTCCCGCGCCCGCGATCAGCATTTTTTTGTGCTCAGCTGTGAGTTCCGTATGTTGGAGGAGCTTATACATACCATAAGCCGTAGAGCCTCCGCAGGCTACCATTTTAGCCAAAGTTTCGATCCCTGAACCATACATTAAACGTCCGCTTGGATTAGGCACGGTTAATGACATTGGGCAGGTTAGACCTCTGCCATCTGGACTTAAATTTGTTAAAATACCAGGAAAAGCAAAACCTTCGCCATCACTAACGAGAACGCCATTAGGGCCTGTTACTTTCATGGTAAATTTGGCTCCATCCAAAGGCAGCTCCAAATCGCGCAAATTAAAAATAACGCCTCCATCAGGCGATACCGATATCAAGCTTCTTTCAAATGGATTGGTTTTATTAGTCAAAGGCCAAACTTTACACACGTCAAAATAGAAAACATGAATGGCTCGGT
This sequence comes from Gammaproteobacteria bacterium, assembly GCA_025451335.1. Taxonomy (GTDB): domain Bacteria; phylum Pseudomonadota; class Gammaproteobacteria; order DSM-16500; family DSM-16500; genus JAJPGW01. Next base: position 8,554 of record JANWKO010000198.1, on the reverse strand, counting down.
TTAAATATTTCCAGGCTATGGTGGCTGTTATGGTTTTGGTAGCCACCGCTGTTAATAACGTTTTGATGAGGTTTCGTGTATGGTAATAAGCTGCTAGAGCAGAAACTGCTGTGACAACATTGGTTGTTGCATATAATCTTTCTTTATATTTTTTCGTACTCGGATCACGTTTTAATAACGCTTCCCATTGTGCTTGAAGTTTTGCATCATGAAAAACTAACTTTGCAGTTGCCCCAACACAACCTTGCGGCAAATCATCCATTGTCATTCCTAGCTCCGCAACCGTCGCCACAACGGCTTGCGCTTTTCCATCATCGGTCAATTTGCCATGCATGGCATAAGCAAATCCTTTCACTCCTAAAAATGAAGAGGGTACTTGGAATGAAATATTCTTAACACGATCAGGGTCATTAATACCTTCAGGTGGCACCGGAATAATTCCAGACTGAATAGCGTGATAGCCTGGTTTTTCAATTCTTAATGTCACCGGCTTATTGATTGGCCAATCAAATTCGATGTCACCATTTTTATCGGTGATTAATGTTTTAATAGGAACTGGATTGATTTTATTTTTATCTACAGCATCCAGCTCATAAGCATAGACTGTAGCGTCAGTGAGGGCATTGGTAGTCAGAAAAGAGCGAGCGAAGGCTTTGACTTTGGTGGTACGAGTTTCCATTTCTATTCATCCTTAAACGAAAAATGGAAACTTTAGCGATATTCAAAAGAATAATCAATCGATCTTATGTTATCTTACAAAAATTATGTGTGCTTACTCTAAATTGTCATACTCTTGCTAGATTTTTCATGTTCTTTTTCAGCATGATTAAAAAATGACGCGTCTTTACATTTTCCAAACAACGATGTTATTTTATTCAAAGCAAATTTAGCTTGTTCTTTGATGGACCATGCTTGCAACTTTTGCTGTTTATGATCTGAATCATCAGCACACACAGGAGCTAGCTTTTCTTCACCTGAGCGTTTTGACTCTGGTGCAATAACGACTGGCTTGTCTAAGTCTATTGTTATTTTAGATGAAACAACGGCTTTTTCCTCTAAATCTAATTTTGGTTTCATGTCAGCAGATAAGATAACAATATTAGGATCTCTTTCAAAGCTCACGGCAATTTGATCCTTACCAAAGACACAAATATTTTCAATAGGTTTTTCAAAACGCGTTATCGAAATTGGTTTTAATTCTTTAACATCCCAGATACATAAAAGTCTTTTCGCCATTTTTCTATATTGTTCTCTTATTTCATAAGATAAATCGTCATCTTCACCAAAATCCATACTACTCACCCATGAAAATGTGGCAAATCGATCACCCGATAATTTTTCACCTTTAAATCCATAACCTTTACCAATTTCTTTTGGATAGGGAGGAGAAATTTTTGCATGTTGCAATTTATTGTCTGCTGTCGCTTCCCAAAGATTAAAGTGATCGGTTAATACAAAAAATTGATTGTCTTTATAAGGTAATAAGATTGCAGCTCCAAAATCTAACGAACCTAACTCGATCGTTTGCAACAAATTTAGCTTATCAGCTTCCCATTTCAGGAGAGTTAATTTACCATCCGAATTTAGGATAAAGCGATTGTTATCTAAAGGGATACTGCGAAGATGCCAACCACTTTGTAGATTAGGCGGCGTAGCAAAAGATTTTATTTGTAGATCTTTAATATTCACAATATCTATTTGCTTGTCTGATTCACCGGAAACGAGAAATCCTTTGGAATCTAATACAATAGGATCACGCATATCTAACCGAATTTCTTTTGTTTCACCGCTAACAGAATCTATAATCACCGACATCATTTGTCCGCCTGGCGTTTGCGGCCCAGAGAATACAAATTTATTATCATCTAATGCAGTAATGCCATTAATTCGACAAATGGGATTAATAATTCGTTTTTCTTCTGTGGAATTTTCCGGATTCCAAATGCTAATAGTCTTACTATGCTGCCTTGCTAAAACTAATTTTTTATTAGCTAAAGCAATTATCCTGGTTTCTTCCATTTCTTTATCGGTCATTTGCAATGAATTGGATTGAGATAATGTACTTTTGCCAATGATTTTTGATTTAACAAATGATGATGTTTTAAGTTCCTCATGAGGAGCTTCACAACTATCTTTCTCAAGAGGCTTAGAAATCTTTGAATGTAATTTCCAAGATAAAGATACATCACTTGCCTGACTCTTTATTTTATCAACATGATCATAAAATGACGATCCTTTGCTCTTTCCCATCAAATCAGCGCGCTTTCTTCCAGCATATTTAGCTTGTTCTTTTTCAACCCATGCTGCCAATTTCTTTTTCTTATTACTCTGAGCACTATCTAAAGTATCCATTGATGACTTAGCACTTAACTTCTCTTGGTAGCATTTAGTAATCAAATTCTCCATATCATCATGCTTATATTCTTTTTCATGATCTTCTATACCCAGAAATAGATCCAATTTTTCTATTAGTGCTGCATTTTTTTCAGTTTTTAACAATTTACGAATTTCTTCGATTTGTTCAGCGAACTCATATGTTTTTTCGTATGTACGATTCATTAGTTTAATCGGTTTAACAGAAAAATCCTTTTCAGCAGACAATTCAAATTTTAATTTTTTAAATTCTTCGCGCAGGTTTTGAATTTTTCCTAACACGGTTTCAGATTTTGCTTCCCTAGATTTTTTACTTGCGTCTTTTGGATAAGTGCTCAAATGACTTAAGAATGCTTCGACAAATATTAAACAAATATTATCATAATATTTCACGATTTTTTTGCTGGAACTTATTTCTGAAAGTATGGTTTTGTTCTTTCCTTCATTATAAGCTTCTATACAATAATTAATCCTTCTCATGATATCATCATAGATAAATAATTGAGACGCTGCAAACTTACCGCCACTATCTATACAAAATTGAAATGCTTCATCATTAAGTGTTTGTACTGCTGTCTCAATAAATTGATTCATATCCGCACCCATATCCATTAAAAATTGAACGGTGCTTTTGATATGCGTATCGTAGCTTCTTGACCAAGAAATAATATCCCTTAATGCTCCGTTCAAGAGTTTTTTAAAATCATCTTTTTTCTTTTGAATCGGATCAGGTTTTTTAATTTCTGGAAAAGGTAATTTTTCTACTTCATTTAACACACCCTCTTTATGAATATAAAATTGCATCCCAGTCGTATCGAAAGGTTCTTTGGTTTTTTCAATAAACACTTCAGGTAGACTAGCATGTGCTATTAATAATTTGATAATTTTTTCTACTGCTTCGGTTTTACCTGTTGCAGCTAAGTCGCCTATAACATTTTGAAACGTATCACCATAACGGGTAGTTAAAGCCATTCGCGATATGCGTGGATCTTTAATTAAAGGTAATAGATATTCGACTAAAGCAACGTCAGCTGCTCCGACTGCATCAAATAACACATGATGAAAACCTAATACTGTTTCCATTTCATCATCTTTGCCAACAGCGCCATTACGATAAGGCATAACGGCTTCCGGGTTTGCGCCTGCCCTAATTAATTTGATGGCAATTGAACGTCTTATTAAATTATATCTTTCTTCTTCCAAAGAAGGATTAAATTGTTTAACCATATCTAATGCGTAAGAATTCGATAATGCTTGTAATGCAGCTGTCGGATTTACCCCTTTTTGTCGTAAAAGAACCATCACAGTAGGCGAACGTAAAGCAGCCGCAGCTTTGCTTAAAGCCGTTCCGGGAAAATAATATCGTGGCTTTGAATTAAAGAGAGATGGTTTTTTTGATGACAAATATTTAACATCTTTATAGCAAGGCTCTTGGCCTTCCACGATAGTGGCATCAAAACCCTTCTCCAATAATGGGTTTAAAACATCATGCAATCCATTCAGTGCCATATAACCAACAGGTGAAAGGAAAGCTTCTTGCTTTAAGAGTTCATTAGATTTGTTTTTGATTTGATATTCGACTTTAAATTTGGAAGCAGGGTTTTTAAGAATAAACTCTATTAAATCTTGCGCTGTAGTTATTGCTGGTTTTGATTCTGCTGATGTTTTACTTTCAGTTATTTTGCTGTCAGTTGTTTTGCTTTCGGTTGCTTTGCTTTCTGGAGTTGTTTTACTTTCTATGACTTTACTATCAACAGCTTTGCTTTCATTAACAAGACTTGATGAGGATATTTCTTCAGGATTTTTATCTTGTTGTTTTGAACTTTGCTGGATAACGGCATCACTAGACTGACTTTTTGTTTTTTCAACACGTATGAAATACTGCGTTCCTTTACTTTTCCCAAGTAAATCTGCTCTTTTATGACCTTCAAATTTGGCTTGTTCTTTGGCTAACCATGCTGCTAATTTCTTTTGTTTATTACTTAAATTACCATCATTCGATCTTGTCATGTTTATTCGTCCCGTTTTGTAATTCGAAATTTTAGTGATGGTAAATTAAACTATGAATTAATGTCAATTTTATGATATAAAACATGAGATTTTGTTTAATTTATGTCAGCGAATTGATTTTATTTATGATCGATCTGCGCTTCGCTGCTCATCTCGAGCACATCCATGGACTGTGGGCCTATGGGCCCTACTTCGCGCGCATGATGACGAGAGAGGATGGCGGCGCGAGCCGCTTCCTCGATTATGCTAAGACTTGCCCCTATCAACTCTAAATTGTCATTTTCTTGCTAGATTTTTCATGTTCTTTTTCAACATGATTAAAAAACGGCGATCCTTTGCTATTTCCAAACAAGGAAGATATTTTATGCAGTGCAAATTTAGCCTGCTCTTTTAACGACCATGCGTTTAGCTTTTCTTCCCGACGATCTAAATTATCTTCAAGAATAGGTGCCGGTTTTGATTCCGCTGCAACAACCCTTGGCTTAAGCCAATCGACCATGAACTTAGGCATCCCCCATGATGATTGATAACTTTCAAACCAAGCAGTGGCGCTATTCATTATTTTTTTGGTATCTAAATTGGGAGCCTTCACTTTCCTATCAATCAATAAATATTTCGCAATTTCAATTTGATTATGATCTATTGCCCGTTCAACACTCCAAGGACCAAGACAATCTGCGGATATTCTCTCTGCCAAATACTTAACTAATTCTAAATTATCAGAACAACAGGCTTTCATAAATACGAGAAAGAAATCAGTATCAGTTTGAGGAGCTAGATAATGGTTTAATTTTGGAAAAACATATTTTATAGCATCTAAATTTCCTTTATCAGCCAATTCCTCAAGCATGAATACTATTTCAGCTTTAAGAAGTTCAGGTTTTAGTTCCTTAACCAAAATATCAAATTTTTCATACCATCCATTCTTTAAAAAGACCGTTCCTAATAATTGCATCCAAAAACTTTCATTTTTAAACGCATCCATAAAACAGAGCGCCGTTGCTTCCGTACCAAAATCATAAAATAAACTCCACAAATCCCATCTGTTGATTTTTTCAAGTTTTAAAATGTCTTTTAATAAGCTTAAATTACCCAATTTTGTTGCCTGCACAAGATATTGTTCCAAATCCTTGCTTTCGAGCTTAAGTTCATCGGCATTTAATTTTGATCTATATACGGGTGCGTAATCGGCTTTTTCCGCAATTTTTTTCAGAATATTGATATCTTTACAATCGCTTAATCTTTTCAAGACATCGATGTGATTATCATAATTTTCTTTACCAAGCTGGTTGATAACGTCAGAATTACAATTAAAGTTTGTTAACAATATTTGTGCTAAATATAAATCGATAGTTAATTTATCCGACATCAAGCTCTTTTGTTCTTGTAAATCACTGATCAAAGCATCCACAGCGGGTCTTGTCATTTTTTTCAAATGGTCTTGATAAATTTTTGTAAACCTATTTTTTCTATCCTCGTGCTTGTATTCTTTATCAATTAACTGGGATGCATGTAATGTACCACCTAAATCTAAGCAAATCTGAAATGCTTCATCTTTAAATGAATCCAATGCTGCTTGAACACCAACATTAATATCCGCACCCTGTTTTATTAAAAATTCCATAGTATTGATGATATGTGTATCAAAAGTTTTAGCGCCACGAATCAAATTACAAAACGTATCATTCATCAATTTTTTAAAATCATCTTTTTTCTTTTGCACAGGGTCTGGCCTAGGTTCTGAACTGCGTTCTTCGCTGATTTGTTCTCTAACGACAAATGACCGGGAAGAAAATCCAATCAATGATTTAATAATTCTTTCTATGGCTGCTGTTTTTCCTGTTGCAGCTAATTCTTCTATAATTCCTTGAGATGCATCATCGTAACGAGTTGATAAAACCATGCGTCCTATACGTGGATCAATAACATATCGCGTAATGTATTCCACTAAAGGGAGATCCGCTTCTCTCACTGCGTCGATCAGTAAATGATGAAACCCAAAAACTGCATCTATTTCACCTTTTTTTCCAGGTTTATCGGTGTAACAAGGAATAACAGCTGATATATTGGCTAGTCCATCTCTTAATTTTTCCACAATAGCTAACCTGGTTTCACTATAACGTTCTTCTGGTAAAGATGGATTAAACTGTTTTACAAAATCTAATTCATAGGAATTGGATAAGGCAAATAATGCTTTGGTGGTTAATTTACGCATATATGGCACGATTAATTCGGGTGTACACATGATATGTTGTACAAGCAAATCCACGACATCTAAGCGTAAGGTAGCAGCCGCTTTAGCTAAAGCGGTACCAGGTAAATAAAATTGTGGCTTTAAATTTACTCCAGCCTTTTTTAAAACTATTTTTTTAATATCTCTAAAGCGAGGTTCATGACCTTCATTGATTGTTACATTGGCGCCTTTTTGCAACATCTGAGGTAAAATATTTACACCTATTCCTGTTAGAGCCACAAACCCAAGAGGGGATAATGTATCTTTTAAGATTTGTAGCTCCGTTTTTCCTAGTAAAGAAACCGGAGATAATTGACTCTCGCCTCTTTTACTTTCTAGAGTGATTTTACTTTTAATTGCTTCTAAAGTTGCAAGCTCCTCCATCAGATTAAGCAGCTGGCAATCATTCTTTGTAAAAAATAACATAGTAATTCTAGGGTAAGATTTTTTCCTTAGAAATACGTATAAATCTCTTGTCTCTTTATGTTTATATAATGAAACAATTTTTTTAATTTCTTCATCTGTAAATGGCATATCATTAAATAGATAAGATAATTTAGTTTTCATCATATTTTTGATGTAACAACCAATTGCATCACCGCGCTTATTAATATCATCATCTTTAAGCATCCCGCCTATTTCTTGCAATAATTTTTTATGAAAACCGATTGGATCCATTGCTATTTCAACTTGTTCAATCGTTGATTCAATAGGTTTAACAAGACTGGATGACGATTTTTCTTCACACTTTTCTTCTTGTTTTTTTAAACTTTGCTGGGGAGCTGGTTCACTTGATAGACTATCTGATTTTTGAACATGCATAAAATACTTTTTCCCTTTACTTTTACCAATCAAATCCGTTCTATTACTACTCTCAAAATTGGCTTGTTCTTTTGCAATCCATAATGGTAGTTTTCTTTTCTTATTACTTAAGTTTTCATTGATTGTTGTCGACGATGTTCTCATGGTTATACTCCTTGTCTTGATTTAAAATTCCAGCGATGATATGTACTATTAAAACCAAAATCTATTTTAATTTTTGTTTTAATTTATATTTATGATTTATAAATTTACAAACAACCATTAAATGTTTGATTTTATTCAAGCGCGCCAAAATTAGCTTAATTTTTCTCAATAAAACAACTGCCACTCTGCCCAATTAATTCTTATGTCTACCAAAAATTGCGTAGTTATGCCGGCCAAAAAGTTTGCCGACCACTCCTTTGGATTTCGGCGACAAAAGTTTTATTATTTGACCCTTTGGATATTGAACGGTTGGCGAAGCTAAAAAACTGAGCTGAAATAATATTAGAATTGGAAAAAGAAAAGCCATTTTCAATTGTGAAAATGGCTTTTATACATAAGTGCGTTTTAGATAACCTTTTTAGCTTCTGTTTTTACCTTTTGCCAAAATGAAGCATTTGGCTCTTTTTGGCATTCTGAAATCACCATTGGAACGATTTTTTCCGTGCCTTGGATATCAACGATTGCATGTTCTGGTGTACCTTTTTGCGCATGACCCACTGCCCAATAAACCATTTTAGGTTGAAAATCTGCTGCCGTTATTAAAAATTCTTGGCAAGTGATTTTATTTAATGGTTTCTTTTCCGCTGTTTGATTGGTGGTTGTTGTGGTTGTATCTGTTGCATAAGCTGTTGAGAACGCAATCGCGCCCAAACCTAACATCAAAATCTTCCTTAATTTCATAACGGCTCCTTAGTGATATAGACTAACTGGGTTAAGGGTCTATGATACTGGTGAATTTTAACTCAAGTCAAGCTGATTACCTAATTTTATCAAAAATAAATAAAAATCAGTTATTTACATTGATCTTTATAGGAAAATAATTGATTTCTGGAGGTAAAAAATACTTTTTTATTCTTTTTACACCCATTTGCACATATTGTTTGGATGTAAAAAAATATATTATTTCTATTT
>JANWKO010000197.1 GCA_025451335.1 Gammaproteobacteria bacterium | reverse complement strand
GAGCTCAGCTCAGACAAAAAAATTAAAAAAACTTTTTGATACTGGTTTTAAACCCAAAATAAATACTCTGTTAGACGAATTAATCTATGCGTATATAACGAATACATTTAATGATAAATTTCACGTTTTTCTTGAAGACAAAGAAATTGAATTTAGTGTTTATGAAAAAAAGATATTAACTAATCTTTATATAAAAGCATGTGAAGAAAAAAATTTTAAAATTGCTTCTAAGTTAGTAAAATTTATTGACCCAAATGCCAAAAATAATAAAGGGATATCTTTATTAGAATACGCGTTTGATAATGATCAGATAGAGCTTGTAGACACCCTGATAGATGCGGGTGCCGATAAAGAACAAATAGATGAAAAAGGACAATCATTACTGATGCGATTAATGCAAAATAAATTTGATACTAATCCTGCTTCTATTCTCAAGTTAATAGAAAGAGGTGCTTCTCTTTCTCTCGTTTCAAAAAATGGAAGTACGCCTCTTCATTTTGCTGTTCGGAATCCCTCTGTGCCGGCTGAAATAGTCAAAGCTATTTTAGATCGTTATTCTAAAAATATTAATTTTAAAGACGAACTACATTGTACAGCGCTTTATATTGCAGCCTTACATCTTGCTGATTTTGACTCAGCTTCACCCCGTGAACAACAAGTTGTTCAATACTTATTGGATGCGAAAGCAGATCGAACTATCAAATGCGGAGGTGTTTCATTTGATGAACTTGCTAACGAGCGTAGAAATCTTAAAAGCTTTGTTGTAAGTCGAGAACCAATAAGCAACGGCGCCACAATGAGCAGCGTTGCTTCGATTATAAGAATATTTAAAATTACACCAGAAGCAATAATTGAAATACCTAAAATACCTACGCCTCATATAAAAGTTGTATCCACAGAAAAAATAAGTTGTAAGAAATCGCCTGATATGTCTTTTTCAAAAGATCTAGACGAAAAAACTTCAAAAACCGGATTTAGGTTATAAATGCATTTAGGGCAGATATTAACAATTTAATTGCTTCAACAGTTGATTAAATTTAACTCAAAAACACGCGTAATTCAAAAATTGAAGACAATATTCGCTTATATTTTTTTGTTAAAATAATAAAAAGAGGTGGAAATATGCAAACAAAAAAATTAATAGGCATAACTCTTGCTAGCTCAGCAGCAATAGCATTTGCATGCACACCACCCTCTACAACTACCTTCGTCGAATCAGATGCACCTTTAGTTAAATGTTATGGAGTTAATAATTGCAGGGGATTAGGTTCTTGCAGAACAGCCATTAATATTTGTAAAGGTGAAAATGGGTGTAGAGGCCAGGGCTTTGCCTTATTTACTGAATCGGATTGTTTAGATTTATGCGGTAGCTTAGTTGGGCCTATACCAAAAAACCCCTGTTTTCAATTTACATCCGTTACGTCTGTTCATACCTCCTTTGCTTCAACTTCAGTACTTCCTGCTCCAACATTAGCAATCCCTACCCATTAGATTTAAGACAATAAGTTTGCATTAGCTTCAATGCCATCTTTGATTTTGCACGGATGTGTCATTCGTTTGTATCGTAAACATTTGAACTCCTTGACTAAGGAGCCCAAATGTAATTTTTGATCTTTATTTTTCAGATTCTTTTATATTAGGGATCTACATAAAATTCACTATACCCACATCCCACACAGGGAGTCACGCAACTAGAGCAAGTTGGCTTCACGACAGTGCAGGTTGGACAAGGGTTCACATAAGTTACCGTTGTCGTCGCACACGTTGAGCAACCTGGGTAGCAGCCGTAAAAATCACATCCTCCAACGGTGCTACAACCTGATAATAAACCTAAACTTAGAATTCCAGCACAGACTAACAAGATTTTTGCCTTCATATGCTAATCCCTCCTCAATTCTGGAGCTTTAAACATATTAGCAATCAGAACTCTACTATCAGTTCAATAAATACATTATACCATTAAGTTAGATCCTTTTTTTTCAAAAAAAGGATTAAGATTCAATGCAGTAGGTCGTTGACAATTCTCTAGAAGAATTTTCAACAGAGAACCCTAAACTCATCCTCAGTATTCATTCACCAACAAATTCAGGTTTGTTCTTTTTTAAGAACCCAGTAATCCCAGCTTTAAAATCAGCTGTGACACTACACGCCTCAAAGGATTTGCCTTCATTTTCTAAATGAGTTTCTATGCTATTTTGCCAACTTTCGTTTACCAATCGTTTCGCATTTGCATAAGTTTGAGTTGGCCCTTGGGCAAGACGATGAATGACTTTTTGGGTTTCTTCTTCCAACTTGTTGGGTGTCACCATCCAGTTAATAAGCCCATGATCCAATGCTGTTTGGGCTTCAAAAATATCAGATAAGAAAATCCATTCTAGTGCTTTTTTTGCACCAACTAATCGTGGCAAATTAAAAGCCGCTCCACCATCAGGACTCACCCCTATGCCACTATAGGCTAATGTAAATTTGGTATTATCAGCTGCAATCGCCAAATCACAGGCCAACATTAAACTGATTCCTACACCCGCAACTGATCCATGGACACTGGCTAAAACAGGTTTTGGCATACGCATTAAATTAAGAATCGAAGCATTGAGCGTGCGCACTATCTTCATCACACCAGCAGGCATTTTTTCAAGTTGCGCATAAAAGTATCTAATATCGCCACCAGCCATGAATAATTCACCTGCTCCATTTAACAGCACAGCACGGATGGATTGATCTAATCTGACTTGATCGGTAATTGCCTCAAGTTCATCAGCCATGACTTTATCAAACGTATTCATAGCTTTTGGACGATTAAAGCTAATAGTTGCGATGTGTTCTTTAACGGATAATAATAAAGTTTCTGCCATTTTCATTCCTTGAAAATTAAAAAAAATATTGATTTGTGACGCGAAAATTTGACACTGCGGCAAACATAGAAGCTAAATTTATTCCACGCGGTATGCTTTTGTTTGTCACCGCGTGGACATATAAATTGATTTTAAATCGCGCACTGTTCCTTTGTATTAACCGGAACACCACAAATTGTTTCAACTAATACTGTTGCGACCTCATAGGGATTAGCGTTAGCGCCGGGACGACGATCCTCTATATATCCATATCCCTTACTCGCAACAGGACGTGGAATTCGAATAGAAGCACCGCGATTACCCACACCGGCAATAAATTGAGAAATATTAGCTGTTTCATGTTTACCCGTTAAGCGTAACTCTAAATCATGCCCATAGACTTTGATGTGATCATTGTGTCTTGCTTCTAATAATTTGATAGCTTTATTAATAGCTTCCATTCCGGTTTTAGGATCACGCATTGCTCTGGTGGAAAAATTAGTATGCTTACCCGCTCCATTCCAATCACCTTTAACTGGTTTTGGATGAAGTGTAGCCGTAATATCATAATCTTCACCGAGTCGATATAACAGCCAACGTGCTAACCACAGATGATCGCTTGCAGTAAGTGGATCTGCACTTTCACCTTCTACGCCACGATAACCGATTTGGAATTCCCATTGACCTGGCATCACTTCGGCATTTGTGCCATACAACATAATACCTGCATCAAGACAAGCTTGAGCATGTTCCTCTACTAAATGACGGCCAAAAACTTCGTCAGCACCGACACCACAATAAAAAGGACCTTGTGGAGCTGGATAACCTCGATCTGGCCATCCTAAAGGCTGCTGTCCTTTGAATAAAGTATATTCTTGTTCAAAACCTATCCACGGATCATGCGCTTTGCCAAATTTTTCCATGACTTCGACTAATTTTGCACGTGTATTACTCATGTGAGGCGTGCCATCTGGATTTAAAACTTCACATAAGGCAAGATAATTTCCCATTCCTAAGATAGGATCATCTACCACGCAAACCGCATTCAAAGTTAAATCTGAGTCATGCCCCATTGCTTGATAGGTAGAAGATCCATCAAAGTTCCACTGGGGAATATCTTCTACTGTCAAATGTTCTTTAGTGTGAGGAACAATTTTCACTTTGGAACGTAAAGTTTTAGTCGGGACAGTCCCATCAATCCAAATATAAGTCACTTGTGCTAGGTTCATAAATATCCTCGAAAGTATTTTGCTAAGAGAAATTAACTGATAATTTTATCTAAATTTTATTTATTTTTACAGAATTATATTATGCCTATTTAGAGATAATTAAGGTTTATTACACTTCGCTAGGCTGTGTCAGAAACCGCCGATCATCGAGCATTGCAGAGGAGTTTACGTTGGTTGTAAATTGCAGCGAAGCGCAGAAGATCGGCGGTTTCTGGCCAGCATAGTAGAATTGTCATCGCCCCTAAAAACCAACCCCAATATTCACAGCCCCACCATCTTTTTGCGGAATCACTGTTACGTTTACATTCGGCATGCCAACAAACGCGTTGTAGATAGCAGATGTAACAAAATTGCCTATAGCAGCGCCCACCAACACATCGGTTGGGTAATGTTGATCCGCTTCCACCCTAGCCCATGCTCCCAAACTTGCAACTAAATAGATGACTCCATTTTCTAGTAGTTGTACACCTTTTGAAAAATGAAAATCATCTAAATTTCTTGTCGTGATCGCAGCAAATGAAAAATCCTCTGTCGCATGGCCCGATGGAAAACTCATATTATTTGTCCCATTTGGTCGTTCACGTTTAACCCACAGTTTTAATAAATGGGTAACTTCTGCTGCTGTTCCAGTCGAGAGCAAAAAGACACCAAAACGCTCTGCTTTTTCGACAAGAACGGATTCATCCGGCATTTGCGGTGGACTGATAATTGTACTAATAGTAGCTGCTCCGCCCAATAAATTTCGAATACGAGTGGAATCGCTGTTAGCATTATTTTGTGAACCAAAAATCGGAGTCGTTTCTGATGCCCAGTTAACTATGCTTTTATCCGTACCAGTTGCCCAAATAATAGTAGCCCCAACTAAAGGTACCCAAGTAACAGGCGACATGGCTGCGCACATAATGGAACGTTTCCAATCTTCGCCACTAGGCCATAAAGATTGAGATTGTGCTGGAGTGCTGATACAAAACAACGGCACCAACAAAAGAATGCAAATGAGCTGATTTAATAATTTTTTCACTTACTTATGCCTCCCTTTTAATTTATTCCCTGCGGCTTGTCGTGAGTCTTTAGCGATGGGTATAAATTAATAACCTACCTATCCATAGGTTCAATTGAATGTGAAATGTTGCAGTGTAGCGATTTTTTGCCAGGAGAACAATACAAAAGTGGTATGTTTAGAATCTCTATTGTTGAGATGTAGAGCCTTAACAGAATCAATGAGCCTGAGTAAGAGCAAATTGCAATAATTTTTTATAAATAAATTCTTTCATATTTTGCGGTCGATTCAATTTCATACGCAACAAATACGTTTCAAATTTTTTATGCGATGTAAAAGAAAAAAAACTGCAGATTAGAGCAACTATCAACTTAAAGTTAGAACAATTTTTTAAAAATAATAACGCACGTTGCAGAACAATTTCATCTTCTGTTAAATCACTTCCAAATGGATAAGGTTGGCAATACCCTTTTGACTGAAATTCTCGAATAATAGGTTCGATCTTTTCTGGAAAATTTTGTTGAAAAATTTTGGGGATTTCATAATCAATGGGCAATTTTCCGTATTTTTTTGCCTTTAACAATAAACGTTCCTGAAATCGTGAATCAGTAATATTTAAAATGGATTTTATAATCTCTGCGTCAGTTTTACTGCGACAATCAGCGATACCATATTCTGTAACAATGACATCTCGTAAAAATCTTGCCATGGTTAAATTTTGATAATCCCAACGAATATTCGAGCTCAATCCTGATTTAGTCGTTCGAGTACTATGACAATTTATAATTGAACGTGAATTTTCTAACCTTAATGCCATAGAAACAAAATCAAATTGTCCGCCTACCCCACTTACTTCTTGAACATTCTTGAGGCCATCTGAGATCAGTCCTCCAGATAGCGTAACCATCATTACATCATTAACAAAACGCATATTTTG
>JANWKO010000196.1 GCA_025451335.1 Gammaproteobacteria bacterium | reverse complement strand
TGGAAAAATACGCCTAATTACGCAAAGACCTGAAGAAATTTCTACACGAAAACGATTTGGTCATTGGGAAGGAGATACAATTGAATTCAAAGGAACAAAAGAAAAAGTTGTAACAACACTTGTTGAAAGAAAATCTCGAATGGTTTTTTTAATAAAAAATAAGAGTAAGCATTCCCAAGGTGTAATGGACAAAATAAAAAAGAAATTTGAGACACTGCCTAACAAGATGTGTAAAACAATAACCTTTGATCAAGGCAGTGAATTTGCTGCATACAAGGAGCTTGAAAAGCAATTTAAAGGCAGCGTTTACTATTGTGAAACCCACTCGCCTTGGCAAAAAGGAAGCAATGAAAATATGAATGGAAGACTCAGATGGTACTTGCCCAGAGAAACTGATATTGTCAAAATAACTCAAGAAGACCTTGATCAATTGGCTTCAAAAATGAACCGGTGCCCTCGAAAATGTTTGGGGTACAAAACGCCTCAAGAAGTGTTTACACAGCAGTTTAAAAATGACTGTCGCATTTGGTCCTAGAATGGGCCGAAATTTTACCATCTAACCTATTGATTCTACTGGTGCCGACGGCGTGAATCGAACACGCGACCTACTGATTACGAAAAAGAAAATTGGCTCTTCTATTAAGTTTTAACAAATTCTACATGGTGTTAATAATTCATTGAACCCCTTTACTTTAAGGTTTTTTTCATCATAATGCGTCAGAAGGTCTAAGATTAAGTTTTACATATTCCTTCTACATAGTTTCTACATGGCTTCTACATGGAATTAAGCATTTATGAGAATAACCAAAAGCATTGTTGATAAAATTGAACCACCCAAGGACCGAGATCAAGCATTTTATCGTGATGATCAATTAAAAGGCTTTGCTGTCCGCGTAACGGCAAGCGGTATCAAAAGTTTTATTGTGGAGAAATTAATCAGCCATAAAGTACGACGCATTACATTAGGTCGCTATGGTGAACTCACCGTTGAACAAGCTCGAAAAGAAGCCCAGAAGTTGCTTGGCAAAATTGCATGCGGCGTAGATCCCATCGCTGAAAAGCAGTCTGCCAAAGCAAGTATTGTCACTTTGGCAGAAGTCTTTCAAGATTATCTCAATGCACGCAAAAGTTTAAAACCAAAAACACTTTATGATTACAAAAACACAATGCGTATCGCATTTACAGAGTGGAAAAATAAACCCCTACTCTCAATCACTAAAGATAAGATCACAAAACATCACGAAAAATTGGGTCAAAATAATGGAACTGCTTACGCTAACCAAGCAATGCGTCTACTGCGCGCACTTTTTAATTTTGCTGCAGGACAATATGAAGATGCAGCAGGTCGATCACTGATTACAGAAAATCCTGTGAAACGTTTATCACAAGCACGAGCATGGTATCGCATTGAAAGACGACAGACATTCATCAAGTCTCACGAATTAGCTGCTTGGACACAAGGCGTTATGGCTTTGCAAAATGAAACGCTGCGTGATTACTTATTGCTAATTTTATTTACTGGATTACGTCGTCAAGAAGCAGCGCAATTACAGTGGAATCAAGTTGATTTGAAAGCTAAAACGTTAACGATATCAGACACTAAAAATAGGCAATCCCACACCTTGCCTTTATTAGATTATCTGCATAATCTTCTTACTTTGCGAAAACAAGTGTCGACCAGCGAATATGTTTTTTCGGGACCTGGTAAAGGTGGCTATATAATTGAACCTCGAAAACAAATGGCAAAAGTGATTGAAGCAATAGGTATCCAGTTTACGGTTCATGATTTGCGACGGACATTTATTACCATCGCGGAAAGTCTTGATATTCCTGCGTATGCATTAAAACGTTTATTGAATCATAAAATGGGAGGTGATGTGACGGCGGGATACATTATTTTGGATGTGGAAAGATTGCGTAAACCTATGCAGATGATTTCTGATTTTATTTCACAGAGAATGGTGTTAAAAGAGCCATCCGTAATTCAGTTAATGAAAGAAGGAATGGTTAAATTTTAAAAATATTTTCCAGCTTATTAAGTTTATCGAGAAAAAAATCAACGCCCCATAAATTTAGGGTTTGTTTGTCTTGAGAATTTAAGAATGGAGCAACGTCACTTGCCGCCTTTTTCCAATCAATGCTTTTAATTTTTTGTTGCATAGCATTAACAAACCATGCTGGCGTAACAATGTTATTCTGATTAGCCCAAGGTCCTTGCTGATTAAGTGCATTCCCAAGAAAAATAAAATTAGGAGTAATTTTTCTAGCAACATACCAAGTAAAATCATACCAATCACGCCCTTTTATATACTCACGACACAACAAGGCATGGCATTTTCCGGCAAAGCTGCTACTAAGGTCTTGTGCGACAATGGAATAGTCCAAAGGAAATTCTAAAAACTTAATTTCAAAATTACCGCCTAAAGGTGGGTTCGTATCAATTTCAAATTTTATTGCAAGTTTTCTTCCAGGATGATGAACAAATGATAGATCAATGATCTTTCCAATTGAGTCATCTTTTAAAAACATTTTCTTAACAGTACTGTTAACACGACTCTTATCAACAATTTCGGGATGAACACCATATTGTTTACATGTTGATACAATTGCATCCATATATGGTTCCCATTCAAAATGGGGATCTGAATTTTTTAATATAAAATCCAAATCTTCTGAGAAACGCGGCAACCCATACAAAACTCTGAGTGCTGATCCACCCTGAAAAATAGCTTTATCAAAAAAATTAGCATTTGCAAGACCATACAGAGCAATTTCCTGTAAAATTTCTTTAAGCGCATGCTCTTCATCTTCAATTGTGTAAGGAGCGTAAGTTTTAAGCTTTGCATCAATAATATTATCAGCCATTATTTTTTTAATTCCTTTCTTAGACTTACTAAAAATTGTAGCACTCGTTTTGCACGATAAACTTTTTCAATTTCATAAAAATGATTAGAATCAATTTGCATAAGCTGTTCTATGTCAATTCGCAAACTATTAGTCAGATAATCTAGGCTCCGCCAATCAATTTTTTTTACATACACATAATCAGCCAGCGCTCGAAGCGGTGACGCTAGTAAAAATGGCTCACCCTTAATTTCTTCTATGCGATTTACACCCGTTAAAAACTCATATTCATTCACAGGGAGATGATAGAAAACAAATTCTCCATAAGGCGTAGTAAATTTTTTTGTACGACCCAATGCAAGAACACTCGTTACAGTTGTCACACGCTCGGGTATCCAGCCATAATAAGACAACGCACTTTCTAGAGAAATATAACTATGAGGTGAAACTCGACTAGCCAGGAAAAATTTACTGAGTTTTTTGTGACGATACTTGTCTGCAAGTAGATAAAGTCCACGTCTAATCTTAATTAACTCACCTTTTTTTAATGCTTTGTTAGCCATGCCATAGCGAGCGGCAGGAGTACCATCTAATATGCTGTTTAGATCAACATCAGTAAGGATGTGATCAGCAAAGTCTGCTTCTATAATCTTATCTTTGAGTGAGGTCATATCTTAAATTTTAGCAAGAAACTTCCTAAAAAAGAAAGTTTCTTACAGAAATTTAATTAACTCAATCATTGAAATTTAATTTGATTTTAATTATGAAATATAAAATTCGTCATAAGTAACTGAATATTAGAATATTTTTAAAAAATCAAATGCGTTTTCTCGAAGATTGGTTTAGCAAAGCGTCAAACAGCAGCTATGTATTTACAAACCATGGAAAAACTTGGATTGCTAAAAAGTATCAAAATGGGGCTAGAAAAGTACTATATTAACAATACCCCGGTCGCTTGCATGCAGAGGCGATACCGGGGCTTACATGTGTTTTATATCAAAATTTTAATTAATGCACAATTACTAGCAACAGAGCAGTTTTGGTATAAAAGTAGCTATAAGCGATAGTTGCACCTTTTGCTTATAATTTCTAGATCACAATAATTATGTAATGTTATTTCTAACTTCCAATTCCTAAATCTAACCCTTGATGTTGTCTAGAACTTTTTGGTATAAATTCTCTATGATGTGGGAGCTATAAGCAAATTTGCTTACAGGGGTTTTTTTATTTTCCGCATACAATAAGCTTAAATCGCACAAACAAAAAAGCCTTCTCGAAAAAAGAGAAGGCTTTTTCTTTTCAATTACCCACAACTTCAAATTTCACTGATTTTAGATAAACAAAAATTATTCAGTTTACGCTGAAGGAATTTTTGCGCCTAAAAAAAACCATCAATCATTAACCTGGAGTAAATCTGATGAAAACAAAAACATCTCGTTTAGAACTCATTACCCAATACGAAATAGCGCCGGACTCTGCATTGTTTTCGCAGGAGACGGTGGCAGCCATCTTAGATTGTTCTCTAGCGACTATCGAGAGAGATCGTTGGATTGGGAAAGGTATTCCATTTTCTAAATTTGGGCGTCTTGTGCGTTACCGCAAAATCGATATCCGCAATTGGTTAGAAAAACACCGGTCATTTAAATCAACAACAGAAATGCAACTCATGACTAATGATCAACATTAAGAGAAGGATTAAGTTCTCATGCATACAAATCATATTACAGTTAGTTACCCCAATTATACCAAGCAACCGTCTTTGGAGGTTGTTGAGGTAAATGATTTCATCAAAATGAATTTACCCTTTCGTGAAATGATCTTATCACCGTGGTTACCCGCACAAGGTTTAGCAATGATTTATGCGCCACGCGGCATCGGTAAAACGCATGTTGCACTGGGGATTGCTTATGCTGTGACATCTAATACAACTTTTTTAGGTTGGCAACCTACAAAAGCGCGGAATGTTTTATATTTGGATGGCGAAATGCCTGCTGCCTTAATGCAAGAAAGATTATTAGCATTAACAGATAGTAACAAAACACCCCTCAACGCTTCCTTTAAATTAATCACACCAGATCTTCAAAGTGGCTCCATGCCTGATCTGGCAACTCCTAAGGGGCAGCTAATGCTCGAAAAACATTTAACGGAAGTAGATTTAATAATTGTCGACAATATTTCTACTCTTTGTCGTAACACAAAAGAAAATGAAGCAGATTCATGGCTACCAGTGCAAGAATGGGCATTAAGAATGCGTGCTGCTGGAAGATCTGTTTTGTTTATCCATCATGCAGGCAAAGGAGGTAACCAACGTGGTACCAGTAAGCGCGAAGATATACTAGACACCGTCGTTTCTTTAAAAAGACCCGATGATTACAAACCCAAAGATGGCGCTATCTTTCAAGTGCATTTTGAAAAAGCGCGTGGATTTTTAGGCAAAGCAACGGAGTCTTTTGAAGCTAAATTTTGTGCTAGGCCAGATGGGTTACAGGAGTGGATCACAACTCCAATGCAAGACTCGTCTTACGATCAAGCAATCCATTTAGCCAATCAAGGACTTGATCAAACTAAAATAGCAGAAAAGTTAAATATTCATAAATCAAATGTTAGTCGTCATCTCAAGCGCGCCCACCAAGAAGGTAAAATTAGTTAACCCACATCGGTGGCGTAGTTGCGTTGCTTATATAACGCAACTGCGCAACTGTTCATTCGTAATAAAAAACAACCCCCACTGCCCCGCTGTGCCTAACTCGCTATGCGCTCGTCAAGGCACAGCGTGGCAGTATTTTCAGGAGATGACGCACCAATGAGCACGCAACACTTTAATGCAGCAACAGAAATTGGAATGATTCGTCAGCAAAAATCAATACGACGACGCAAATCGTTTCAGAGTTCGCGCTTATGCAAGTTACGAGTTGAGTTAGTATTGCTACGCAAAGAAGGGGCTAGTTATCGTGAAATCACGTTGTGGCTGCGCCAAAAAAAGCGCATCAAAACAACGCACACTACTGTGATGCGATATTTAGAAAAGTTACCAGAACTAAAGGAAAATAATCATGCCTAGTTTTCGTAATGCCAAATCTCAAGCAAAACATGCAGTCAAACAAAAACTAGGTATCAAAGTTGCTCGTCACACACAGCGACACGATCAAAAAATTCATAGCTTAGGCACAGCTAGAAATTATGAACAAGCACTCACTCGTTTAACAGTATGGTTACAACAAAACAAATTGGGTGATTTGAAAAAACTCGACGCCAAAAATGCACTGGATTATCTAGAATTACGTGGTCAATGCATAGGCCAAAAAACGTTAGATCAAGAACGGCAAGCTATCCAATTGCATCTAGACATCAAACTACCTGTCATTAAATCAGAACTATTCCAAGCTAGTAAAAGTCGTGCGTACACTATCGAACAAATCTTTTTAATCAGCAACTCACAAATAGCAAAAAATCGTTTAGCAACCGAAATTTCTCACGCCGCTGGATTACGTGCACATGAATTATTTACACTGAGACCAAAACATGAAAGATCAGCTAGCACACATCGGCAATGGTCTGCAAAACGTTTTTCAGGACGCGAAGGAAGAGCTTATACCGTCATTGGAAAAGGTGGATTAACACGAGAAGTCTTAATACCAGAGCCACTTGCACAACGATTAGAAGAACAACGTTTACTTACACCGGTGATCATTAAAGATAGAGAAATTAATTATGAATGCCATTACAAAATTGGTGGCGGAAAAGATTGGACGAACAGTTTTTCTGCAGCTAGCAAACGTGTGTTAGGTTGGTCGCATGGAGCGCATGGCTTAAGACATACTTATGCACAATGTCGCATGGATGAATTACAACAACAAGGTTATATTTACTTAGAAGCACTAGGAATTGTAAGTCAAGAATTGGGGCACTTTAGACCGGACATTACAGAAGTTTATTTACGTTAAGTTTTTTTGAATTTTTTAAGTTTTACAAACCATGTTATCATGTAACAAATCCGAATTGGCCAATGCTCCGCATAGCATTCCGTGAATCATCTGCACGGTTAGCAAAACCATGATGTGGTTTCATCAACCATCAGTTTTTCAATGAAAATCGATAAAACAATTTTTATTAATCAATGTCAGGAGGAAGTTACCGACAAAAAAACAATATCGATGATCTGCATCGATATGGCGTGATCAGTCCGAGCCATGATTTACAAAATCGAACGGGGGCGAATCGGTGGTATCCAACCCGCCGCGCAATTTAAGAATATCTGAATTGCGGGAATTTCTAACGGGATTTTTGGAAAGATATAAGTGCTGGACAATATATTTAGGCGAAATATGGCAGTGAAAAAAGCGATAAAAGCAATTGATCAGGTTATGGATGATCTTCGAAGCGTAACGGATGAATTGCATAGAGAATTTCAAAGCTTGCGATACGATATGAATATTGGATTTATTTTTCTTGATAGGCGCTTATCGTCTGTGGAACAACAACTTGAATCGCATTCGGAACAGATGGAAAGCACTAGTAAAAGTGGCATCCGATTTTTTGATTTTATCTTTAATATAGCTTTTTTGACTCTTGGTATTTCGATCGCAAATTTTCTTATTCATATTAACTAATTTTTTTGGTGTCAATAAAACCTGGACGAAGGGTGGGTCACCGCCGAGCTACGAAAGCTAAATTTTTATCGAGGTTGCGGTAAAAAATCTAATATTTCTTTTGGAAGATTTTTTCGATCGCAAATGTGGCTTTGAAAGAATAATCCCATAGGACCATCTGTTCTTGGAATACCAGCTGACAATATGGCGAATCTTTCTTGCTTAATACGCGTATCGATGTTTTGTATAATTCCATCAAAAGTTGCCTGGTAGTCAGCCATCACAGGTGCTCGGCGTAAGGCACTTGAAATTTCACTAATAAAATCTCGATATTTAACTAAAGTTTTGCAATTTTCTGGCGAATCAAGTCTATTTAGCTTTAATTCGAAAAACCCATTAGCGATTTCAGAGGCATACTTAGCATGTTGGACGAGGTGGGCGCGGTTCTCGGGTGTCAGAATCCCCGATCGGCTTAATGTACAAATCCCAAAAGGCATGCCATAGGCACAATTAAAATCTTGAGCTTTGGCAAGAAGGGCTTGTCGGTTCTCCGGTGTTAGGAGCCTTGACTGGTTTAAGATCGCCATCGCTTCGACGAGGAAATGGGCATCCCGAGCATGTTGAGCAATAAATTCAAAATTCTCTTGCGTCGCAATCCCTGAACTCCTCAACGAACCAAGACAGGATGCGATTGTTCCCGCATATTTAGGCTGTTTAATAAGAAGCGCGTAGTTTTTTTCTTCCTGGGTTTGGGGCGTCAGTAGCTTTGCTTTCTTTAATTGAATTAGTGCATTTGCTATGCCATCCGCATATTGAGCATGTTGAATAAGAAGCATGCAGTTTTTTTTGGTCGCCAGATCTTCTTCTTTTCGTATTGTCATAAGACCTTGGTCGATGTTTTGTGCAAACTGAGCCTGATTAATAAGGAGCATGTAGTCATCTTTGGTAACTCCTACTTTGACCCAGTTTAATAATCGATTAAGCACGTCGGCAATGCCGGATGCATACTGGATATGTTGGATAAGAGCTGTTTGAGTCTCTTCGTCAAGAAGTGAAGCTTGTTTTAATAAACCAAGCACTTGTGCAAGGCCATGAGCATGCTCAGGATATTGACTTAGAAGTTTTCGATTTTCATCTGTAAGAAACTCGGCGTTGTTTAATACCAGAAGCCCGTAGGCAAGACTACGTACATGCTTGGGATGCTGAGCCAGAAGGCTTATGTTGACTTCTGAGATAAGGTCAGCTTCTTTTAAATCCCTTTGTTCCCATTTTTCAAGTAAGTTAAGCACAGAATCCTTTGGTTCTGAGCCTATTTCTACTGTGTTGAGTTCATTATGTAGAGCCATGCGATTCCTCATTTTGCAAGTTTGAACTTTAATAATTGATCAATTTTAACACAGGGGACATTAAGGAAAGATTAAGAGGACTTTATAATGGTTCTACATTGCTTCTACATGACGATTTCTAATTTGTAGGCTTCATTTATAACCCATTGATTCTTCTGGTGCCGACGCGCAGAGTCGAACTGCGGACCTACTGATTACGAATCAGTTGCTCTACCAACTGAGCTACGTCGGCAAAAAATGGACTTTGAATTGAAGAAAAGAATCTTAGGCGAAAGTGCTAATGAGCGCAATAGTTCATGAAAAAAAGCTACTCTAGAAAACATTTAATTGATTATTTTCTGCTCATTTGTTAAATAACTTTAAATCCAAATTCTCATCTGCATCACTCTTCTATCTTGTTACTCCAGCGCGATACATCAACGCATACTTAATCTCCATTCTTGAACTTGAATTAATAATGACTTCTTGACAGTCAAATATTGCGCAGATATCATTCGCCATCATTAAATTTATGCAATTAAATACACGAGGATAAAAATGAAAATATTATTTAATTTAATCTGCTTGCTGACAATAATTACCTCATCTACAGTTTTTGCCGATCCCTATGGTGATGACCTGTTTGATTTACGAATCTTCAATGGACTTTTCAAAAAAAGTAATGATTTAAGTTATATTATTACTCTACCCGCGAATGAATACTATTACTCACTGATTGATGATCAATGGAAATTAGTTGAAGATCGCGTTATTGAAGGAAAAATAAAATCTTCTCAGGTATCAACAATAAGAATTTATGGAAGTTATGATCCTGTTAAAGGTGATCGTCCTAAATTAGGAAAAGCGCGATTGACTGTGATTGATCCAGACAATGCGCGTGTCGTTTGGCAAGGTAATTTTTATTATGATCGACCAAGCAATCAAATTACCGCTACTGCAGAAATCGATAACAAAAAGAATTATACTTCTCGATTAGATATTACAGGTGGTCAATATGCTGCAGACGTTGACATTTGGATTTCAGATAAATATTCAATAAAATAGACAACTTGCTTTTTTGAGTTGAAGTAATATTCTTCAACTCAAAGAATTTCAAATAATCTGTCAATATCTTACTGAAAAACCATTCATTGCCTGAATTTACCTTAAGAATTAATTCATAAGAATTAGGGCCTGTTGACAATTCCACCATATCAGCCATATATCCTCTATTTTCTGCGCTTCGCTACTCATTTACCAATAACGTAAACTGCGCTGCCTAGCATTTAAACGTTTACACGAAAATCGAGAATACGGTCGCGATCTAGCAAATTGTCAACAGACCCCATTTAAATTAACTACATTCTTGTTAAAAAAAATTGTATGCATTAAATTAACCATTCTTAATGGATTGCTGTCTCTCTTTAAAATTTTTCTGAATTAAAAAATAATAATCCTTGCTTTAAGTTAAAAAAAATAATATAAATAAGATCCTTTCATTTAGTTTAATTTCCCTTTCCAAAAAAATTCTTTTCACCAAAATTTATAAAAAATTTAATAAATTTTTTTCACATTCTATTTTTCCTCAAGGAGATATTTATGAAAATTATCCAACAAGGTTTTTCCTTAATTGAATTAATGATTGTGGTTGCAATCATTGGCGTGCTGTCAGTTATAGCAATCCCTTCATACCAAAATTATACAAAAAGAGCAAGGTTTGCAGAAGTTATTGCTGCTACTGCACCATTTAAAACAGCCGTATCTCTAGCACTACAACAA
Source organism: Gammaproteobacteria bacterium (assembly GCA_025451335.1). GTDB lineage: Bacteria > Pseudomonadota > Gammaproteobacteria > DSM-16500 > DSM-16500 > JAJPGW01. The sequence continues at coordinate 3,940 of JANWKO010000196.1, read as the reverse complement.
GGAGAATCTATTGCTGAATTAAACAATGGCACGCATGGAATTCCCCCTACTCCAACTGCAACTAAAAATCTCGCCGATTTAAAAGTTGAAAAAGGAATTATTACTGCAACAGGGGCTGCAATAACTGGAAATGCAACTTATATTTTAAAACCTAACGAAGATGGTAGCGCATGGAAAATTGAAGGTTCATGTTTAAACGCAGGAATATGCAGTTCCTAATTTTAAAAATCATCATAAAAAAAATATTATAAAATTTGAGTATCTGCAAACATGAATGACCTCACAATAAATTTAAACGGATTAGCTAGTCATTTAGTACATAATGGTTTACTTCAACCAAACATTGCTATTGATCTAGTGGAAAAAGCTAATCGACAAAAACAGCCTTTTATAACTTATTTAATAAAAAATAATATCTTGTCCAGCAAACAAATTCTTTCAAGCTGTTCTAAGTCATTTGGTTTGCCGATATTTGACTTAACTGGGCATATGTTCGAAGCAACAAATGAATTAAATTTTAATTCTGACCTGATACGTCGCTATCGAATCATTCCAATAAAAAAACAAAATAATATTTTAGATATTGGTCTTTCTGATCCTACAGACAAGCAAGCAATTGATATTATTAAATTCTATACTGGATTACAAATCTCTATTTTTTTGATTGCAGAAGATCAGTTAGATACTTTTATTAACAAAAATTTCAATGAGTCACTAAATCACGCAAAGCTAGAATTGAGCATGATAAATGATTTAACAAATGATGAAACCCAAATTATCATCCAAGAAAACAGTATCAATTATGATGAACCCGTTATCCGGTTCGTCGACCACATTATTCAACATGCATTGCATCAATCTGCTTCTGATATTCATATTGAACCTTATGAAAAACAATGTCGGATTCGTTATCGACAAGATGGGATTTTGTATGAAATGGCGGAAATTCCAGTCAATCTAGCTACTAGACTAACAACGCGTTTAAAAGTTATGGCTAAGCTTGATATCACCGAGCGACGTTTACCTCAAGATGGTCGTTTTCAGGTTAATAACATAGATATTCGAATCAATACCTGTCCGATGATTTTCGGCGAAAAAATAGTATTGCGATTATTGGATGCAAATCGAATCACTCTTGATATTAATGAATTAGGATTTAGTGAAAACCAAAAAAGTTGTTTTCTCACTAAGATTTCTCAACATCAAGGTTTAGTGCTGGTTACCGGTCCTACTGGAAGTGGTAAAACAGTTACACTATATTCCGCGCTTCATCACTTAAATACTTCACATAAAAATATTTCTAGCGTTGAAGACCCTGTTGAAATTCAATTAAAAGGAATCAATCAAGTTAATGTTAATTACAAAATCAACTTGCATTTTGCGACGATTTTACGCACATTTTTGCGTCAAGATCCTGATATTCTAATGGTTGGTGAAATTCGCGATACTGAAACAGCTGATATCGCTATTCAAGCTGCACAAACTGGTCACTTAGTTTTTTCTACACTTCACACCAATGGAGCGATTGAAACCATCGCACGCCTTCAATCAATGGGAATAGCATCCTATAACATAGCAAGCTCAATTTCTCTAATCATCGCGCAACGATTGATTCGAAAATTATGTCCTCACTGTAAACTAGCAGAAATTCTTCCAAAACAATCCATACCAGAATATTTAATGGAAGAAAATGAAATAACGGTTTATCGCGCCATGGGTTGTCAACAATGTCATCAAGGCTATCGAGGCCGCATTGGCCTTTATGAATTTTTACCTATGACTGAATGTATCAGAGAATTAATTATGGCTAATTCAAGCACATCAATAATTATGGGACATGCCAAACAGGAAGGATTTCTTACACTTCGAGAGGCTGGTCTTAAAAAGGTCTTACAAGGCATAACAAGCCTTTCCGAAATTAATCGAGTTACACAATGAAAATATTTTCACATAAAGAAAAATACTTCATCTGGTCTGGAATTTCACCGCAAGGAAAAAAAATCACTGGCGAAACTCAAGCCTTAAGTATTAATCAGGTTAAATCTATTCTCCTGCGTCAAGAAATAAAACCTATTACCATCAGTCAAAAAAAGACAAAATGGTTCTATCAAATAAATAAGAATATTTCTGATATTGATATCTCAATATTCTTTCGTCAATTGTCTGCATTAATTTCAGCTGGTGTACCTATAGTACAAAGTTGCGATATTATTCGCCAAAGCCAAGACAAGATGACTCTCAGGATTTTGATACACTCCATCCAAAAAAGTATTGAATCCGGTAAAAATTTATTAGATGAATTAATTCATTATCCAAAATATTTCGATGATTTAACTTGTCATTTAATTCATGTCGGAGAACAAACCGGCACCTTAGAAATCATGTTAAAACGTATTGCTAATCACAAAGAAAAATCATTAACTTTGCAAAAACAAATTAAACAAGCTTTATTCTATCCTTCTATAATTTTTTTGGTCGCTCTTCTAGTTTGTTTTATCATGATCATGTTTGTTGTACCCAGGTTTGCCGACTTATTCCAAAGCATGCAAGGAAAACTGCCAATTTTTACTTTAATCATTATTCATATTTCAAATTTTTTTCACGAAAATATATGGATATGTTTTATTCCCATTATATTTATTGGCTTACTGACTTATTTATTAAAAACTTCAAAACAAGCTAAACAAATTATTAATCGAATTCTACATTACATACCCGTTGTGAAAACTTCTATGCAAAAAATCATATTGGCACAGTTTGCACATAGCTTAGCTATCACTTTAGGCGCTGGTATTCCGATTATTGAAGCGTTAAAGATAGCAACCAATACAACCAGAAATTATCATTATGTCAATGGTTTTAATCGTTTGATGGCTCATGTCGCCGCTGGCAAGAACTTATATTCAGCTATGCAACTTAACTCACTATTTCCAACTATGATCATTCAAATGGTTAAAATTGGTGAAGAATCCGGTACACTAGAGTCTATGTTGCAAAAAATCGCCGAACTATACGAAAATGATATTAGCCATTTGATTGCAACTCTAAGTCATTTATTAGAACCCTTGATTATGATTATTCTTGGTGTTTTAATCGGTGGACTGGTCATAGCAATGTATTTGCCTATTTTTAAATTAGGAACAATTATTTAATGGATATTATGTTATTTTTCAATGAACACATCGATGTGTTTCTTCTCATCGTAGCTGCCTTATCGTTAATCATTGGTAGTTTTTTAAATGTGGTAATTTATCGTTTGCCACGTATGATTATGAATGAGTGGAATCAAGAATGCCGTGAATACTTAGGTTTAAAACCTAATCCTCCTTCTGAAAGTGAAAAACTCAATTTATGTTTACCCATGTCCCATTGCACGCACTGCAAAAAACGACTCAAACCATGGCATAACATACCTCTTGTTAGTTATTTAATATTACGAGGAAAATGCGCTTATTGTCGCGTCAAGATTTCAATTCGATATCCTCTCGTTGAATTCATTTGCTGTATCGCATCTGTCTATGTTGCCTGGCGCTTTGGAGTGACTTCACAAACTGCAGGCGCATTGATTTTCACCTGGATTATTATTTGTCTAACATTTATTGATTTGGATTATCATTTACTCCCTGATCAACTGACCTTACTTTTACTTTGGATCGGATTGTTTTTAAGTATTTATAGTGTTTTTACTCATAGTCACGCTGCCATCATTGGCGCAATCTCAGGCTATCTCATATTTTACTTGATTCAATGGGCTTTCAATTTTGTCACCGGAAAGATTGGTATGGGCCAAGGGGATTACAAATTTTTAGCAGCTCTCGGTGCTTATTTGGGCTGGATGCAGCTACCTGTCATCATTTTGTTAGCATCCATCATTGGTCTCATATTTGGCATTACTCAAATGGCTATGAAACGACAATTCAAAAGTGCTCCTTTGCCATTT
>JANWKO010000195.1 GCA_025451335.1 Gammaproteobacteria bacterium | reverse complement strand
GTCGAAGAATCCAAGAAAGAAAAAGCAATACGAGATGCAAATTTATTTCTTAAATATTCAACTTTGCGTGCAGATGTTATTAAAAATCAAGTAAGAATAATGGATGGTCCAAAGAGTATAGAGGATTGGCCTCTAGAAGCCAAGGATGATCTAAAAAGAGAAGATTTGTGGGTTTTATTTAAAGTAATTAATGATGCGAATCTATGGTATATGTTTGATACTAGACAATGGCCCAAGTTAAATATTCCATATAAAGATTTTTCCGACGCTTTATCATCTAATTTTTTTGACATCATCACGCATCATCCTGATGTGCAAAAAACGGAATTTGGTGGATGTGGTAATGCAGAAGTCGTTGCATTATTAAAAATGAAACGAATTGCAGAGGTAAGTTGGGATGTCTACCATAGTGAAGTTCAAGAAAAAAATCGAGGATTTTTAGGTCGGATATTTTCATTTTGATATCCATAATTTTCTTTTCCATAAATGAGGAGTTGAAAAATGAAGTTTAAAATTACTGATATTTCTTCAGATAAATACTGTTATCGAGGAGAAAAAGGAGAGCGTAAAAAACAACAAGGGTTGGTTTTGTCATTCGAAACTCAATCCGAAAATGGCGAAAAACATTCTTTCAATAATCAAAACACTTTTACAATGGCGGGCGAGCCTGAACAAGGGGTCGAAATCAAAACTATTTATAGAGAATTAAATAAGCTCTTAAGTGGAACTGGCATGACATGTTCACTGCGTCTTATTCCTAGTGGTAGTTGGAACAATGAAAGGGTTTACTTAGTTTTATTAGGTGATTTAGCAATTTATTCTTTGCTACAAGAAGCAAGAGAAGCTTCTGCAGAATCTGCAAGGAAAACAGATGAATATGGTATTTCAAGTTTTTCTAAACCCAAAGCTGAATTCTTATTTGATTTGTTGAAAAAGAATGACTTGATAGCAGATAAATGGACAAAAGAAACATTTGTCCAAAAAATTGAGGGATTTGATAAGAAATCGTCTCCGATACTTGAAGTTGTTGAGCCAGTGCGGTCTGCTCTCAAAATCTAATTTTTAATGATTGGAAGCGGCCTCAGCTATATGAGGTCGCAACTTTCATTAATTTAGGAAGGTGATAGGCAATATCAAGGGATAAGACAAAGTACGCAAATAACTTTTTTTGTGTTAGCATTTTGTTGAAATAAAAATTTATAGGGAAATTATGAAAACAACAATATCCGGATTGTTTTTTTTGCTATCTATTTTAATCTCTAATTCGAATTTCGCTAAAGAAATTCCAACCAATAACATTCTTGCTAATGAAAATCCTGAGCGCGCATCGTTGGTAGACACGGGATATGATGCATGCATTATGCATAATGGAGTTAATTGTGAAGCCAATAAAAATTTATTATTTCGTGGTGATCAGCCGCTTCCTGATTTTCCTCCTTATGAATTTAATTTTGATTACTTTCGGCAACATATTTTTTCTTACATAACTCACTTCAAACAAATTTATGAAACTACGGCTTCTCTTCCTAGCTCTGTTGAAGAATTGAAAAATTATCGCATTGTAATTATTAATTTACTCTATGATTTTAATTCCGAAGGCAGTTCTTCCGAACTTGAAGAATTACAATATGAATTTAAATTTTCAGGAAATGTTGAAACTTTACAAATTCCAGAACAGCATAAAATATATGGTTTAGAAACTAAATTTAACTCGAATCAATATGCATTTCAGTGGTGGCCCGTCACATTGTCAGGTGTAAAAGAAGATGAATCTGAGTATATTTCCATGAATCTTAACTGGCCAGATAAGAAAGGCACGCCTCCCCATTCTTTTGAACCAAAAATATATAAGCCACTCAATTTTTCTTATTTGATTTCTGGTAAGAATTTTAGTGATGATGTTGAAGTTAATGCAAAGGATATTCATTCACTTTTGTCAACTATTCCAAGTGATGGTCATCCATTATTAATTTATTATCATTGCGTTGCTGGAAAAGATAGGACGGGAGCAGTTTCTATGAGTTATTTTATGAAGTTTGGTGGTTATCCCTATTTAATAAACTCGAATAATAATTTGAGACAATATCGAAGTAATCCTTTGTCTTTTAACCAAGCTATAGTTGCAACGACTATACCTGGTCGTCCAGCTAAGGAAGAAGCCGAAATTTTAGGAAAAGCGTATTGTTTAACTTTAAATAAAGTTCCAGGAGATTGTTGACCTCGGTGGTGTTTTCTAATATTTTTTATTTGAAATAAAAAAGGATGTTGCCATGATTAAGTTATATCAATTTGCACCTTGTTGGAATTTACCAAATGCTAGTCCTTTTTGTATGAAATTAGAAACCTATTTGAGGATGACTAAATTACCTTTTGAAACTGTTTCTGTCATGGATTTACGTAAAGCGCCCAAAGGGAAATTACCTTATATCGATGACAATAATTACCGGATAGGCGATAGTAGTTTAATTATTCATTACTTAAAACAAAAACATGGTGATCCACTAGATGCGAATTTAACAGATACACAAAAATCACAAGCAGTAGCAATACAGCGTTTGTTAGAAGAGCATCTTTATTGGGTAGTAGTGTATTCGCGATGGGCTGATGCGAACAATTGGCCTGTGACTAAAAAAACTTTTTTTGGTCATTTGCCCAGTCTGATTTATTTTATTTTGCCTGGAATAATACGCAAAAAAATTCTTCGCGATTTGCGCTGTCACGGTTTGGGCAGGCATACTCGTGAAGAAATTTATCAATTAGGCTTAGATGATTTAAAAGCGTTAAGCACAATATTGAATGATCAATCGTTTATGTTAGGATCTGAGCCTACAAGCATCGACGCAGCTGCTTATGCGTTTCTTGCTAATATTTTAACTACACCTGAATCTTCTCCATTACAAGATTTTGCAAAGTCTCAGCCAAATTTTATTGCATACTGTCAAAGAATGAAGGAGAGATTTTACTAGTGTCTCTTTTTTTGCTTAGGGCCAACTCAAGATCCAGGATATCAACAAAATGTTTGTGTTTTGTATAAATCAAAAAGGTTGTAATTCCAAAATTTAACCAAATTTTGTTGGAAAGATGTATAATAGGTCTCTTTTAAAAGTAAAAGAGCGGTGTACAATGCAATATCAAGAAAAACCTTTTCATTTTCATGAGCTTAAAAAACTTCGACAGCCTGTGCGCTCAATCAATATCGAGCATCAAAAAAGGTTATCTAGGTTAGATCGTTTAGCGGTTTGGACAACCGAAAAGGTCGGCACGATGGGTTTTTTTGTCGTTGTTTTAGCCTGGACCGTTGTATGGCTTGTTTGGAATACTCTCGCACCCGAATCACTTCGATTTGATCCCTTTCCTGCATTTGTATTTTGGCTGTTTTTATCAAATGTTATACAAATATTTTTGATGCCTCTTATTATGGTAGGCCAGAATTTACAAGGTCGGCATGCAGAAATACGAGCAGAAGCTGATTATGAAGTGAATACAAAAGCAGAGCGAGAAATTGGTGCGATACTACTACACCTCGAGAATCAAAATAATTTGATTTTAAAAATTCTCCAGCACTTGGAAAATCAATCATATTTTATTGAAGAGACAAAAAATTTTACCAAGGTTTAAGGTCTAGCTAACTAGGATTCCGCTCTAATTAGCAAGATCTTATTTTCGTAAATCTGATAGCAATCTGGCTGATGATATTCTGGGCGCTTAAAAAATTAATTGGACAAGGCAATTCTTTATTTGCTAAAAATTAAATTTAGGCGATATCCAACATACGCTAAATTACCTTTATCTAAATAGCTTAAAATTGTAAAATTTCAAAAATTATTTTAATTACTGAGGCCAGTAGAATGACTTCTAAAAAACCCCGTTTATTAACGGGTGATACCCCAACCGGGCGTTTACATCTTGGCCATTGGGTTGGTTCGGTCGAAAATCGAATAGCCTTGCAAGATGAATATGATTGTTATTTTATTATTGCCAATGCTCATGCTTTCACCACACGTATGGATAGGCCTAATGAAATACGTCAAAGCGTTATTGATATCGCGACCGATTATCTGGCTGTCGGTTTAGATCCTAAGCGTAGTATCATATTCATACAGTCGGAAATTCCAGCAATAGCGGAATTAACCTTTTTCTTTAGTATGTTAATTCCTTATCCGCGTTTGATGCGCAATCCAACCATTAAAGATGAAATTCGCGATAAAAATCTCGGTGATAATTATCCGTTTGGATTCTTATTATATCCAGTAGGACAAGTAGCGGATATTTTGGCCTTTCGTCCGGAAATTGTACCAGTAGGTGAGGATCAAATTCCTCATCTGGAAATGACCCGTGAAGTGGCTAGGCGTTTCAATCAATTATATTGTGGCGTTGATTCACATACAGAAGATCAAGATTATTTGAAAAAAGGCGGATTATTTCCTATTGTAAATGTCAAATTAGGTAGAGCGCGTCGCTTGGTTGGAATCGGTTCGCCAGGTCCGGATGGGAATTTGTTGAAAATGTCAAAGTCTTTGAATAATGCCATTTTTTTAAGTGATGATCCGGATACTATTGCACGTAAAGTGAGATCAATGTATACCGATCCTAAACGTTTAAAAGCGACTGATCCTGGTACCACGGAAAATAATCCATTATGGATTTTTCATGAAATGTTTAATACCGATCAAAAATGGGTGGAAGAAGCCGAAGAACGTTATCGTCAAGGCACCATAGGCGATATGGAATGTAAAAAGCGCTTAATTGATGTATTAGTTGAGCTTATTGAACCCATGCGTCAACGTAGAATGGTTTTTGAAAAAGATCCAGGGCAAGTTTTAAAAGTTTTACAAGAAGGTACGGAAAAGGCCAATGTGGTGGCGCAAGAAACGTTGATTTTAGCGAAAAAAGCGATGCAACAGGATTATTTTTAACTTGGCATTTTTAAATTAGCCAGGTTTATGGCTAATGAAATGGGGGGTGGAATCCAGATCAAATAGGATTTAATGAGCAATAATTTGAAATTAGTGGTCAAATTGGTGGTCAAATTACTTTCAAAATTGACTTATTCGAGCTAAAATTATAATAAGATTTTAATATTAAAAACGAGGCGTGTCATGGTCAAAATACCAAGTTTAGATGATTTAAAGAAAATGGGCACGGATTTAATCGATTCAGCAAAAACCATTAAATTCAATGAGATGGTGGATAAAATCAAAACTGGAATCGATTCAGTGAGTAGCAAAAAGAATCCAGCTGAAAATATGACTGATGAAACAGTAAAAAAAGTCTTTGAGGATATTTTTTCAGCCATCAATGAATTGACCCAGGCTCAAGCTGCTCAAGTAACAGCTACCAGGAAACTAGAAAAACAATTAGAAGATTTGGCAAAAATAGTGCAAAATTACCAAAAAACATCAGCGACAACTTCAGAATCCAAGAAAGAGGAAAAAAGTCCATGAAACATCAGCAAGAAGATTTACGCGAATATTATACCTGGGGTTTACCAGTGTTGACTTTGATGGGCATTATTGCTGGATTAGGCATTTTGGTCACTGTTGTATTGCAGTTCTTTTTCTAGTGCCTTATCTGTTTTTGAGTTTTTTAAAGCAGCTTTTTAAAGGTTTCAGTAATATCAGCAGCAGCATCTGCTTCTGTTTCTGTTAGGATTGCAATAATGGCTTTATTTAAAACAAATTGAAATCTAGATTTGTCTTCTATTTCTCGTCTTTTTTTATCCTGTTCATAAAGTTCCAATCCAATCCTAAATGCCTCAGCAGTGTGCTGGTCAGAATCTTTGCCAAAAAGTGTCAATCTTTTTCCATTACGAACCGGGGAGCTTTCCAAATCATTACCAATGTCGCTTCCATGATAACCTTCCATTATTTCAAGGAGAGGTTGTGGGTGAATCGGGATTACTGAGGTAACCTCTTCAACTTGTATATCAAGGTCTTTTGTTTTTACAGCTGATGAATTGAAATTTGGTTTCAATGAATGATTGCCTAAAAGATTAAAGAAAAATCAATTATACACAAAAAAAACAAAATAACAACAAGAAATGGTGGATAAATGTCCAATTTTGAAGAAAACGTAACCTTGTAACTTGATTTTTTTAAATATCGAAACTAATATTCTTGAATTTATTCATACCAGTGATCGCATATAACAAAATAAGAAGGTAAACAACATGAAGCCAACTTTAGTTTTAGGATTGTTTTTGACCATTAACGCTGCTTATGCAATTAACCTATCAGCTCCTTTTCAATGTAATGGCTGTGCAACTATCCCGCTACAAACTAAGTGGAATTATGTTCTAAGCAAGACACCTGATTTATCTATTCGGGCTGGCTTATATGATATAGATGGCTTTGATAATAGTGCTGGTACGGTTTCATCTATTCACGGTGTAGGTTCTCTGGCGGTTTGTTATATCAGCGCAGGAACGTGGGAAGATTGGCGACCGGATGCAAATCAATTTCCAGCATCAATCAAAGGCAAAGAAAATGGTTGGCCAGGTGAAAAATGGTTGGATATACGTCAGATAGCATTCTTGGATCCAATCATGCGTAATCGCATTGCGATATGTAAAAGCAAGGGTTTTGATGCCGTTGAATTTGATAATGTCGATGGCTATACAAATAAATCTGGTTTTCCACTCAATTATAATGATCAACTTAAATATAATATTTACCTTGCTAATCTTGCGCATTCCGCAGGTCTTTTGGTCGGTTTAAAAAATGATACAGATCAGGTGAAAGATCTTTGGCCTTATTTTGATTTTGCGGTTAATGAGCAATGTTTTCAATATGGCGAATGTAATTCACTTATGCCTTTTATCGCTGCTAATAGACCAGTATTTAACGTGGAATACAAATTATCTTCTGCGCAATTTTGCTTAGCGGCAAAAAACATGAAATTCAGTTCCATAAAAAAGAAAATAGATTTAGATAATAGTGTAACATTTTGCGATTAATATAATTCTAATTCAGGATTGATTTTTTTAATAAGTTTAAAATCGTTATCATTGTGGAGTAATATCAGGTTGTGCTCAATCGCAATTTGCGCAATCAAGCAATCGACAGTGCTGCGAATGGTTAATCCTCTGCGACGACAAGCAAAATAAATTTGAGCAGCGGATTGGTAAGTATTTAGATTATCTTTAGGGTGAAAGAAACGCTGAGTGCTTAGATAGTCACTGAGTTGGTTGAAATCAGTTAAAGTAGCAGAACCTTGTAAAATTTCTTGAAAAATAATTCCAGTTATTCCAAAAGGAATTTTTTTGTCGAGCAAATCAATGAAGTGTTTTAAAAAGTATTTAAATTCAGCGTGTTATAGGTTAAATAATCTCTTTCAATTTTGTTATACTTTAATTATATGGATTAAATCATTTTCAATTTTAATTCTTGAGTCTTAGTATGCAAAGTTATGATGATGATGCTTTTGATGAAGAAGAGATCAAGCTATTTGGAGCAAGATCAGGAACGTTGCGAGAATTTGAATTAAAAGAAATTGAGCAATTACAAATAAAAGTGCTAGCTCATATAGCTAAGCTTTTAGCAATAGATAAAGAGCCGAAAAAGTTAACTTGTTTTGATATAAATGGAAAAGAAATTAAAGGCAACTCAATTAAACAAAACTTAGAATTTCATAAAGCAATGGCGTTATATAAGTATTACTTGCCTTTGCTCGATGAATTGTTAGATAAATCAACATCACCTAAAAATACTAGTCAACGTATTCAATTTGCTAAGAAAGTTAATCATCATTTTCGATTAGCAAAAATAAATTTTCCTTATGCTCTAAGTGGTTTTAATGATTCAACCAAAAAAATTGTTGAGGAGTTTGATAAAATATTTGGTGCTCTTTATATTCATGACACTAATTACGATCCTAAAAAAATAAGAACAGCAGGAAAGTTAGAATCATATGAATTTGAGCAGGATGAGTCTGGTAAAATTATTCCCTTATATTTACAAACTGGCTTATCCAGAGAAATGGTTCATGATAGTGAATTTCAAATACGTCTAGGTGAATTTGCTATAAATAATAAAATTCCTATGAGACCTTGGTTTTATGCATTATACGTTGAAGCGAAAAGTCACGAAGTTGATCCTCAAAAAGAATTTCAAAAGGCAATTAAGGATTTGCGAGTGCATGCGGAACAAAAATCTGAATCAAAGAAAATTAAACTTTCTAATACTAATGTACTTAAAAGTGCGGTAAATTATTTGTCAAAATATTATTTATCAATTGATGAATTACCAGTTTCAAATGCATTTCAATTAATGGGAAATTATTTAGAACAATTAAAACAATCGACATTAACACCCGAATTAAAAGATAATATTTCAAAACATTTGGCTTATATTCTTCATCATTTTGATGGTATGGTGAAAGATAAGGATATTAGTTTTTTGCTCGATCAAATCGCATTGCTTGGGGACAAAGATTTAATAGAAAAATATAAAAGTGGGTACGCAAAGGATGCTGAGGAAATAACTTCATTAAGGCAAATACGATAATTATCTAGGCAAAAAATCAAGAGAATATCCATCGCCGATATAAGAATTGTCAATAGACTCTATAAAAATAACAGGATTTTTATGAGCTTAAGAATGGTTCCAGAAGAATTGAGCGCAGAAGTATTGATTCCGGATGCAGTAAGTACAGTACAGCCAACCGTAGGATGGGAAGGTGAGCTCAATGCTATTAAATTTGTTTTGATAAAACAAAAGAAAATTACATTGGCCAGAGAGGAAGAAGAGGTAATGTCTGTATTTAAACCTACTTCTAATGGAGTGGAGTGCGTTCAAGATAATCAACCCGTTGACTTTACATTTTTTCCGAAATTAAAGCAAATTGCAAAACAGAAAAATTTATATCTACCTTATCGAGCTTTTAGTAGTTCGCATGTATTTGAATTTGTAACTCATCCCAAAAAAACTACCGAGGATGTGGGAATTCAATTCGATGAAATTGCTAAATTAGAAGCAGACTTAATTGAATATGTTTTAACTCAAAAAAGAGATAATCCAAAGATTGGATTAATTAATGTTAAAAATTGGATAAATAAATATAATTTGCGTTTTCCAAATAATCCCATATCCAGCACAAGTGATGCAGATAGCATGTATATTGCTGTGGATTATTCCATTGCCCAATTAAAATTAACTGAGCAACAGAAAAATATTTGGCAAAAATCTAAAATTCTCAGTGAGTTGGCACGAAATATACAAAAGCAATTAATGCATAATGTGCAATTTAATTTCGTTGTCACATTGGGTAAAAGCATGGGAAGCCAGCTAATTGCGATTTTTGAGACAAATAATTGTTTTTCGCAAGCGCAAAGAGAAATAAAGTTAGCTCAACAATATATTGCTTCTGCTCAGAGCGAATTAGAAAGAATTCGCTCTAATCCATCTGAGTTTTCTGGAGAAGAAGAGATAAAATCTATTATTGCAGCTAATTTGCAATGTATCGAAAAGCTCGAAGACTCGCTGGTAACAATGGAAAAACAAAAAGACATCTTGCGACAAGCTGAAATCAATGCGGAGAGAGCATGTGATTTTATTCGCTTGCAATACAATACAGAAAAAGAAAAGAAAGTATCCGATAAAGAAATACCAGACAATCCTGTGCATAGGAAATTAATAAAAATAGAAGGTTTCTGTTTTCTTCTATCTATGCGAATTTTAACAGAAACTACGGACATTCAATTGGATCATGCATCCACACCAAAAAATAAGTATCTTTTTTTCTTAAAAACGCAGTTGTCTGATCTTATTCACAGTTTATCTGAAAACGATAAGTTGCTGCTTGATGATATTGATAAAACATGGACGGGTGCACAAAAAAATCAATTATTGGGTATTGTTGCAGGATCTTCTGAAGCATTAACTATTCATTTAAGAGATGAAAACAAAGAAGATTTTAGTATTAAAGATGTTTTAGAAAGTGCTTTCGGTTGGAAGAAAAACGTATGCGACCAATTTCCTAATGGGGCAACCAGACAAATTACTCCTCCATTCGAACCCTTAAATCTACGAAAAAAGAACGCACCTTTAAGAAGGATATTATTAGAATATCGTGCTAGTCCTTACAAAACGTTATCTGAATCAAAACAATTGATGAATGATATGCTTCATAAGGCAACCCTGTTGTGTAAGTCAACGCATATGTTAAAAAAAGATTGGGGTAAATGGGACAAAGAATCACTATCAAATTATATCAAGAGAAGAGATTTATTAATAAATAATAAAGCAAAATTTGTTAAAACGTTAAAACTTTATAATCCGGCTTTGCTCAATTTAATAAAAGCCGCCTGCCCTGCAGAAATGCAAAGTATCGCAAAATATCAATTGCAAATGGATAAAGCCAAGTTAACCAGTGCTAAACAAGTTGCTGCACGGACAGTTGAGGAGAATGTGATAAAAGCAATGCAATATATTTTGGAACAAAAATCATTACCTAAAAAAGAAACTCAACATTTTGATAATGTTAAGAAAATCATAAGCGACATCATATCTGATGTGGATCTAGATATTACTCTTAAACAAATCAATTTTTTATATCTGCAAATTCAAGAGGCCGAAGTCATTTCTCAAGATCGCAAATCATCAGTAATACATATGTTAGTTTCAATATTAGTCGAGAAAATAAATGCTTTTTTCAAATTTCCATTGAAAGCAGTTGATGATCGATATAAACAAATTGATTATGTAATAAGTCGCTATGCGATTATTAGGGAAATACCGCAAGTAACAGAGTATCTTAATTTTATCAAAGCGTTTAGCAAGGGTAATCCTTGGGGTTTTGGCGTTGTTCTCTGTGTAGAGATACACGGGATGTCTTTAAAGTATTCCTTCAAAGAAGATGTAAATATAAATCAACCAGATGGTTCCAATTATACCGCATTAAGATATGCCTGCAAATTTGGTTTAACAAATTTTGTAAATGAACTTTTAGAGCGCAATGCTGAAGCAGATTTCAATGATTTACTTTTTGCTCTTCGCAGTGGAATTTTAACGACGGATTTAACGGACCAGCTCATGCAAGCTGGTGCGGATCCCATTATGGTTTTTTTCTATCTTGCAAATGAAAATGAAATCCCAGCAATTTTGCAACTGATACAAATAACGGGTGATGTAGTCGACCAAGCGATTGTAATTATCAAAGAAATAAAAGAGTTTCCTAATTCTATAATTTGTATAAGAAAAGCAAAAGAGATGTATGATAAGACACAGGTTAAATCTACTGAAGATACTGATTCAATGTCCATCCATTCTAAAGTTTTAACCTTTGCCCGCGCTGGAGCGTTTGAGTCAAAAAATCAGAAGCCAGAAGAAAAACCTTCGTCATTGTTAATAAAAGCTAAATTTAATCCTTTTGCTGAATTGATTTCTGCGATCAGGAATGAAGTTAATCGTTTTAGAACACAAAAATCTTTTTTTACCATCAGAATGGCCAGAAAAGCGAATGAAATCGAGGCAGCATTAAGCGCAGCTATGGAAAATGTGCAGAAAATCAATTCTGTAACTGAATTTTTACAATTTAAAACCGACAAGCATCATTTGAGTATAAAAGAAGCGCTACAATTTTCTCGCAAAAATCCAACCAATAAACCTTTGTGGGGAGAGGTTGATTCTTGGCAAAGAATAAAGCCACTTTTATAAAGGTATATACCCAGAAGCAATTTTTACCAATGGATTGAAAAGCTGTGTTCCTTCTTCAATCGCACGTTCGAGAAAATTTTGTGCAATTTTGCAATCCAGATACTGATTATTTAGTAATTTTGTCTAACTGTGCTTGCAATTGTCTTTGAAACACATTTGGATTAGCGATTTGTAAAAAAGGATCGGGATTTCCGCCAAAAGGAAAAATAATTACAGTGCCATAATTGAGAAGTTGACCGAGTAGACTTTGATTCACTGAAGCATTTGCAATTGTTGCTAAACGCATTTCATTCGTATGTTTAAAGAAAAAACCTTCATGCATGATGATGCGGCGCGTGGTTATAGCAAATTCAGAAGTTAAATACAGTAAAATTTGATTAACCCAAGCAACCACAGTGGCAATTAAAGGTAAAAAAGCAACTTTTAATACTAATTCATTTTCATTGGTATAAAAGAAAAAAGTGATTATTGTTAACACCACAGGAAGAAAAAAAATGATCCAATGTTTTTTCGTGCTAAAAATAATGGTTTCATCTTGCAATAAATTTTTATCAAGTGAGTTTAGCATTTTATTTTCCAGTTAATTAAAATTTTCAGATTTCGATCTCTTCTCTCAATTTGCTTTTCTAGCATCTCATATTGCATCGCTCAAGATAGCTAACTTGTCATGTGACATTAGGCACATAAATTTTTTCAAAATAACCCCGGAATTTGTTTAACTAGTGTGGCTCTTTCCTTTACTGCTTCATTGGTTAAAACAAATCCATACAATTGATGTTGCTCGTCAAAGAATTGCGCCTTGATGTTATTATCCTTCATTTCTATTTCCCAGTTACCTTTCATTTCCGCAGGCGGTGGGCAAAGTACAATAGGATGTGCTGGAGTTTTAACTGTGACTGGCATAGCAGGATAATCGACGGCGGTACGTTCTCCTGCAATGGTTTTGGCCAATGCACGGGCGCAATTTAAGATAGGAGTGATAAAAGGTAACACATGCCCCTCGACTTCGGCGCAATCACCCAGTGCATAAATATCGTCAGCGCTGGTTTCTAAATAACGATTAACGACGACACCGCGAGAAGTGTGAATATTGGCTCGTTTGGCTAAATCAACATGTGGTCTTAAGCCAATTGCTGAAATGACAAAATCGGCATCTAAGTGATCGTCATTCGATAAGCTAATGCGATAAGCATGATCGACTTTATCCACTTGTTTAGCGAAACATTGTAAATGAAAGTGAACGCCATTTTTTTCTAACGCTTGTTGTAAAACATGACCAATTTTTTCCGGCATAAATCTTTCTAGAGGTGATTTATCCGGTGCTATTAAATGCACTTCATACCCAGCATTGCTGAGATCATTAGCAAATTCACAACCGATTAATCCCGCCCCAAAAATGGCTATTCTTTTTTTATTTTTAATTAATTTTTCAAATTCAGCATAATGATAAATGTGATTGATAGATAAAATGTCATCGACTGCATTGCCTAATAAAGGTGCTTTGATGACATCGGCGCCACAGGCTAGGATAAGTTTGCTGTACAGAATTTTTTCATCATTAATTGTGATGGTTTTATTTTTAGAATCGATGTGGCTTACTTGGCTGCGAGTACGTATGATCGCATTCAATTGGGTCGTCATGGCTTCTGCATTTGCTGTAACAAGGGTTTCTGCTGTTTTTTTGTGCGTTAAAGCGGTAGAAAGTTGCGGTTTGGGATAATATTGCCCATCATCTGCTGTAACCAGCATCAGAGGAGTCGTTTGATCCAATTTGCGGAATTCCCGCGCTAATTGATAACCCGCTAAACCTGTACCAATAATGATAATCATAGCCTACAACCAATAAATTAGAATAATGGCTTATAGTACAATAGCAAGCAAACAGGTCAAGCCTCATATATAATGGGGGTCAAGTCTTGACTGTTGACCAATGCATTGGT
>JANWKO010000194.1 GCA_025451335.1 Gammaproteobacteria bacterium | reverse complement strand
GATCATTACGTAAAAGATCGACAATCATCACATTTTCTGCCTGATCTTTTTCGCTATTAACTAATTCATTAGCATAAAAAAGGTCATCTTTTTCTGTTTTTCCGCGCGGACGAGTTCCTTTAATAGGTCTTGTTTCAATCTGACCATGAGTTAATTTTAAAAATCGCTCTGGTGAAGCAGATGCAATCACTGTGTCATCAAAGTTGATATAGGCTGAAAAGGGTGCAGGATTCAAATTTCGCAGCAGGTGATATAATTCCAAAGCTGAAAAATCCTTAGGCATCTCAACGCAAAAACGCTGAGAAATATTAGCTTCGAAAATATCGCCTGCCAAAATATAGTCTTTTACTTTTTGCACTGCTTTTTGATAATTTTCTGATGAAAAATTTGAACGAATGTCAGCAATTTTTGTTTTCTTAGATTCCATTTTCTTGAATTCTATTTTCTTTGATTCTATTTTCATCGATGCTAATTTCTCGATTTTAATTTTTTGATTCAAATTCATAGCTTGATTTGAAATGCCTTGATCAAGATGATAATTCTGTATAAGCCACTCACAGCGTTCTTTAGCTCGATTTTCTCTTTCTTTACTTTTCGTTTCAGGATATCCACTTGAAAAAATCCCTGCCCGCTTTAAATCATGATCAAATGCAATTACTAAATCATAAAAACCAAGTGCCAAATCTGGAAATTGCATATCATCAAGTTGGCTTGATCTAATATTTTCTAGGTGTTGATACAAATCATAAGAAAAAAAACCTGCAACCCCTCCTTGAAAAGGAGGCAAATTTGGTAGTGTTTCCAATGGATAAAGACCCAATTGATTTGCTAACACTTGCAAAGGATCACCAGTATATTTTTTTTTATTTAAATAAATAATACCATTTTTACTACTTAGCAAATAAAATGGATCAATAGCGATGAAGCTATAACGCCCACAGCCTTGCATTAATTGAGCGCTATCTAAAAAAACTGCTCCATCTTGCTGTGCAAACAAAGAAAAAATATCCAAAGGATTTTGATATTTAATGTCTTGATATAAAGGAATAGCCATTTTATCTCACAATTATTAGTGTCTTTTGCAATACAACTAAGCTTGTCAAAAGCCGTCGATCTATGCCGACTAAAGACCCAAAGCGGCTGATTTAAAATACCTAAAAATCATCCGCTTTAGGTATACAACAACATGTTAACAATTCAAATTATTTCATCTTAAAACTAACTTCTTATCATGCACTTTCTTTTCATCCCTGCTGTCATCATCCATCGTTTGATCATCAGGACTTTCTAAAATAAGCTCGAGTTCTTCTTCCTCTTCTATTTCTTCAATCGTTTCCAAAATGTTTTTTTGCGAAAAAATTGAAAATACATTGGATTGAGTCGATGATTTCGCCTGTCGACGCCCCCCCTCTTCTCCTACAACTTTATCCAATTGACCCTCTATTTTATCTATTTTTTGCTCCATTTTTCGTTCAAGCTCTACGAGTTCAGCATCACTATCTGGCTTTCTCCATTCATAACAAGTTCCCAAACAACAAAATAGTGTACCCATCCCACCAGCAATTGCTAATATAATCGGGTTGGAAATTGTAACACAAAGTGCCAGCGCGTTAAGACCTACACCTGTTGCACCCGCAGCATCCACTGCATATTCTGCACCTCTGGTGATTGCGCGCAATTTTTTTGCTGAAGTTGTGCTTGTTTCACTCGTTTTTGCATCACTTACATTTCTGGTTGCAATCATAAATCCTCCTTGGTTTTGTAGAAACCTGCGATTTATAAACAACGATGTAAGAATTACTGCGATTTGAAGCATCCTAAGAAGAACCATAGGATATCTGTTCTCAGAATAACAACCTAAACCTTAATGCTTTATTAAAACAACGCAACAAAATATGTGCAAAAATTATCAAATTGGGTTACAATTGGGACCTTGTGAAAGAATGAGTATCAACGAACTGATTGAGAAAAAGACCAAGCCTAGTTATTCTTACACAAGTCTTTTTCTAAGGAAAAAACCTCTCATGATAACGATATCACTCACTGAATTAGCGAAACATTTAAACATCCCATCACCGGCAGATGAAATAATTATTCAAGGGATTAGCACAGATACCCGCATACTCACACCTGGCAGTTTATACGTCGCAATTAAAGGTGAGCAATTTGATGGCCATGATTTTATTGAAGAAGCACTCAAAAAAGGCGCCCGGGCGGCCCTTGTTAGCAAACCAAGTTCTTTACCCATTCCTCAATTAGTTGTTGATGATACTATTCTTGCTTTCGGCAAAATTAGTCAACTTTGGCGAAATCGTTTTTCGTTACCTATTATTGGCGTGACTGGCAGCAATGGAAAAACCACTCTCAAAAATATGATTGCTTCAATTTTACGCGCGAGTTGTCATAATAATGATTTCAGCGTGTTAGCCACCGAGGGTAACCTTAACAATAATATTGGCGTGCCTATCATGCTATCGCGACTCAATGAACAACTTCGTTATGCAGTTATTGAAATGGGTATGAATCACTTTGGCGAAATTGCTTATCTGACTCAATTAGCACAACCTCAAGTCGCTGTCATCAATAACGCCGCCGAAGCTCATCTAGAAGGTGTAAAAGATGTTGCAGGCGTAGCGCGCGCTAAAGGTGAAATATTTTCAGGCCTGCCAGATAATGGAATAGCCATCCTCAATCGTGACGATGCGCATTTTGAATATTGGCGTGGATTAGTCAAAAAATTTATAACCTTCGGCCTGCAACACCCATCCGATATATCCGCTACACTGAAAGAAAATCAACACATTACTTTGCATACTCCCAAAGGGAATATTGAGGTCAATTTACCGCTTCTCGGTAAACACAATGTCATGAATGCGCTTTCTGCAACAGCAGCAACAATAGCATTAGACATTAATTTAGACGCGATTAAACAAGGTTTAGAAAATGTCCTTCCTGCACCTGGACGCATGCGTCAGTATGTCCATCGTCAAGGTACACGTATTATCGATGATACCTACAACGCAAATCCATTTTCATTGCAAGCCGCTGTCACCACATTAGCAACTTTTTCCGGCGAAAAAATAATTGTTTTAGGCGACATGAAAGAATTAGGCCCAGACGCAAAGCAAATTCATTTTAATGCCGGTGAAAAAATTCGTGCTGCAGGTATAGATTATTTATTTACATTTGGAGAAATGTCAGCGGCAACAACTGAAGCTTTTGGTTCCAATGCACAACATTTCACAAATCGCGATAATTTACTCACCGCATTGCAACCCCATTTAAAATCCAGTGTAACCATTCTAGTTAAAGGTTCGCGTTCGATGCGAATGGAAAAAATTGTTGCGGGCCTTATTCCAGAAAGAAGCGAACATTTGCATTAGGAATTGTGACAATTCTACTATGCTGGCCGCAAATCTTCGATTTTCTGCGCTTCTCTGCACAAAAATTGAAGATTTGTGGCTCAGTCCTTGCGAATTGTCAATAAACTCCTTGAGTCACTAAGGAATTTGATGACTCTAGGACCCGCTTTTTTGTTATAATATTCTTATAATGAGGAAATTATATGCCTATTAAAACTCCCATCACAGTTGCCTATGGCGATGGCATTGGCCCAGAAATCATGACGGCAACATTAAAAATATTAATTGCCGCTAATGCTCAAATTGACCCTGAAGTGATTGAAGTAGGTGAAAAAATTTATTTAGAAGGTAACACAACGGGAATCCCACAAAGTGCATGGGAATCATTAAAACGCACTAAAGTATTATTAAAAGGTCCTATAACTACTCCACAAGGCGGTGGTTATAAAAGTTTAAATGTTACCTTACGCAAAACTCTGGGATTATTTGCCAATGTTCGTCCTTGTGTAGCCTATTATCCTTATGTTCCTACGTTGCATCCTAAAATGGATTTAGTCATCATCCGTGAAAATGAAGAAGGCACTTACACAGGTATAGAACATCGACAAACAGAAGAAGTCTACCAATGCTTAAAAATCGTTACACGTCCAGGATGTGAACGTATTGTTCATTACGCATTTGAATACGCACGCAAATTTAATCGTAAAAAAGTGACTTGCTTAACGAAAGATAACATCATGAAAATGACTGATGGTCTGTTTCATCAAGTATTTAATGAAATTGCTGCCCAATATCCAGAAATTCAGCATGAACATTACATCATTGACATTGGCACCGCATTAGTCGCTGCACGGCCCGAGCGCTTTGAAGTCATTGTGACATCGAATTTGTACGGCGATATTTTATCTGACGTGGCGGCACAAGTAGCAGGATCCGTTGGCTTAGCTGGATCGGCTAATGTTGGTAATCACATGGCGATGTTCGAAGCTATTCACGGTTCTGCGCCGGATATCGCTGGTAAGCAAATAGCTAATCCATCAGGTTTGCTGAATGGTGCAATTCAAATGTTAATTCACATTAACCAACCCGAAACAGCCACGATAATAGAAAATGCTTGGCTCAAAACACTGGAAGATGGTATCCACACTGCTGATATTTATTCTGCCGAAAATAGCAAACAAAAAGTGACTACAGATGAATTTGCTGATGCTGTGATTGCACGCTTAGGAGAAAAACCTACGTACTTTAAACCTGTCGAATACAAACAAGATGTACGTTCTAAAATTGAATGTTATGGTGAAATTAAAAAATCACATTCGAAGAAAGAACTGGTCGGTGTCGATATTTTTATTGAAAACACCAAATTTACACCAAACGAATTAGGAGAAAAAATTTCAAAATTATCGGATTCAATGCAATTAATTGTAATAACCAGCCGTGGACTAAAAATCTGGCCTGATAGCATGATTGACGCACCTGATACGAATCAATGCAGCTGTCGTTTTCAATCGTCACCCGATATTAAACATCTAAAAACAATTTCCCATCAAGATATCATTCATCTTTTACAAGAATTTGAAAAAATTGGTTTGGATGTTATCAAAACAGAAAATTTGTATACGTTTGATGGCACGGTAGGATTTACTTTAGCACAAGGTCAATAAAGTTAGAATAGCTGGAAAGACGCGTTTAACTAAACGATGATGATGAGAAAAAAAGTTCTTTTCAAATCCTTTTTTTAAAAAGATGCTCTCTTTAATCTATCTCGAACAGCATCCCATTCGATAGACTCGGGCACGGCTTCTATCACAATTTGCTGAAAACCTTTTTTATCTAATTCGCGCAAGGTTTGATATAAATCATGTGCATAATCTTGTGGTCGGTTCGGCATGAAAATATGAAAAATATTTTCATTTTGAATAATCAGTTTATTTCTTGATAACACCGCAATTGGTGAATCAGATTCAGACAAATTCTGTAAAAAAATATCTAACTTAGTTGACTCAACTAATCTTAATGGCGTTTGCGGTGCGTAATGTGATTCTAATGAACCTGACACACGAGGCGCATCTTTTTTCTTTTGGATGACTGGTTTTTTCAAGATTGTTTCAATTTGTTTTGCTGTAATCATGCCCGGACGCAAAATCACTGGTTCCTCGCCCCTCACATCCACAATGGTGGATTCCAAGCCAACTTGACAAGCTCCCCCATCTAAAATGAAATCTACGGCGTCACCTAACTCTTCCCTCACAGCTTCCGCAGTCGTTGGACTAATCCGCCCAAAACGATTAGCCGAAGGGGCTGCCAATCCGCCACCAAATGCTTTTAACAAAGCCTGGGCAACTGGATGATTGGGAATTCGCAATCCGACCGTAATCTGATTTCCTGTCACCAGATTAGGAACCTCTAAAGCTTTTTTTAAAATTAAAGTTAATGGACCAGGCCAAAAAGTTTTAGCTAATAACCAAGCATCATCCGATATATCCTCGGCCCATTCTGATATTTGCGAAATATTGGCTAAATGAACAATCAAAGGATGATCCATAGGCCTTTGTTTGGCTTGAAAAATTTTTTTCAACGCGTCAGGATTTCTGGCATCAGCCCCTAATCCATAAACTGTTTCGGTTGGGAAAGCCACTAAGCCACCCTGATGCAAAATCGTCACTGCTTTTGTTATTTCTGAATTGCTCATAATTTAATCATATTGGAAAAAACTTGCATTATTGTACCATTTAGATAGTGTAAAATAACACTCCAATTTCTATCCATTATCCGGTAAGATAGCCAACATGGAAAACATTAACACAACCCAAGAATCGCCCCAAGAATCTGCTGATTCCACCCCGCCTATTGCCATCATACAAGGGCAGGCGTTAACGGTTATGCCAAAAGATCTCTACATCCCGCCGGATGCGATGGAGGTTTTTTTAGAAGCTTTTGAAGGACCTTTAGATTTGTTGCTTTATCTCATTAAAAAGCAAAATCTGAACATTCTCGATATCCCAATTGCTGAAGTAACACGGCAATATATAGAATACGTCGAATTAATGAAAGAAATGTCGCTTGAATTGGCAGCTGAATACCTAGTTATGGCTGCACTTTTAGCAGAAATTAAATCACGAATGTTACTACCTCGCCCCGAAAACGCAGAAGGCATTGAAGAAGATCCACGCGCAGAACTCATTCGAAGGTTGCAAGAATATGAGCGGTTCAAAAAAGCGGCTGAAGAAATGGATAAAATCCCTCGTCATGGTCGTGATACCTTCGCAGCTAGCGCGTTCATTAATGAAATTGTCTTTGAAAAACCGCAACCAAAAGTTGAACTTAAAGATTTATTATTAGCTTTTGCCGAAGTACTTAAACGTGCTGAATTAAATGCTAGTCATCAGATTCAAAAAGAAGTACTTTCCGTTCGCGAACGTATGACACGAATTCTCAGCGCGCTGAATAATAAAGAATTTGTTGATTTCACTAGTATCTTTTCTAT
>JANWKO010000193.1 GCA_025451335.1 Gammaproteobacteria bacterium | reverse complement strand
TGGGGAAACAATTAACTTGGGTAATTCTTCTTGAACAACTCCGTCAGGTACGTTTTTGATGATAAATTTAATTATTTGTAACGATTCTTCAATTTCATAAAAACGTATTGAAACACGAGATGCTACATCACCTTTATAAATATTTTGATCATAAACTGACAAGTCAAATTCATTATAAGGTGAAATACGAAATTGTTTTCGCCAATCAAAACCTAAACCGCTTGCACGTGCTGCAAAACCCAATAAACCCAGTTGCTGAGCTAAGTCAAAATTAATAATACCGGTATGCATAAAGCGATCTTGTAATCCATCGTGATCAGAGTAACATTTTTTTAGTATCAGCACTTCTTTTTGTATTTTTTCAATTTCATTAGAAATAGCCTTGGTTCCTTCGAGAGATAAGTCTTTAGTAACACCACCGGGAAAAATAAGATCTAAGAGATAGCGATGACCAAAACATTGATCATTTAAACGCAGCATGTCTTCTTTAAGAATAGAAAATTGTGATAATCCAAAACTTAAACCAGCGTCATTGCCCAAAGCACCGAGATCGCCTAAATGATTCATAATACGTTCACGTTCTAAAAATAAAGCACGTAACCATTGCACACGTCGTGGCACAACATATCTATACAAATTTTCAATCGCCATACTGTATGACCATGCGTAAGCAACGGTATTATCTCCACTAAAACGCCCTGCTATTTTAGCTCCTCGAGTATAACTACAATGTTGAAAATGTTTTGCCATGCCTTTATGGCAATAGCCTAAACGCTCTTCTAAACGTAGAATACGTTCACCTACTACTTGAAAACGAAAATGTCCTGATTCAATCGTTCCCGCGTGCACAGGTCCTACTGGAATCTCATGCACACCTTCGCCATGAACTCGAACAAAAGTATAAGAATCATCAACCATTTTAAATTGGTCAGTTATTTTGAATTCTTCACGTAAAGGAAAAATATCAGATGGCCAGGCATTATGTCTAAACCAAGAACGCTGATCAGAGGCATCAAGGGATTTTAAACCTAATAAATCATAAATTGCTCTTTGCAAACGATTCGCAACAGGAAAACAGGAACTCAAATCTGGATAACAAGGATAGTCTGCTTTTAAATCACATTGTAGATATAAGGTACTCTGCTTCCAAAAAATAAAGACAAGATGCAAACGAAATAAATTATGTTTAGATCTTTCATCACTTCCCCACATTGTTAATAAATGCCCTTTAGTGGACTGAATTTTTTTGGCAATTTCTAATAGTTCGTCAACTGAGACAACCGCCATCAAGGATGGCCACATATAAGTTATGTTTGTCAATTGCAGTGGTAGATTTTCCATATTTTATATTCCCATTAATTGGGCAATTTGATTAGCCCAATTCATTAGAAAAAGTGGCACAAAAAATCCAAGAAAAAGAACTAATATGAGATGCACATAAATAGGAATATAACTGATGGACAATTTTTTTGAAATAATGGGTGGTGTTTCAGTAAAAATCATCCTCTGAACTTTATATAAAATAGCTGCAAAAGTGATACTTAAACCAATAACTAACAAAATCGCAAGTAAAGGATATTGTTGTATCGTAGAAAATAAAATTAAAAACTCACTCGTAAACAAAGCAAAAGGAGGAACACCTAGCAATGAAAGACAACCGAGAAACATCCCCCACCCTAATAGAGGATGATCATGTATTACTCCTCGAACCTGATCAATTGAAGAAGTTTTTCGTAGTTGAATGATTTGTCCTGTACTGAAAAATACGGCTGACTTACTTAAAGAATGGCCAATAATGTGAAGCATTCCAGCTAGAATTGCTAGAGGCGTACCTAATCCAAAAGCAAAACTCATTAAACCCACATGCTCTATTGAAGAATATGCAAATAAACGTTTAATTTCTTGTTGTCGAAGCAGAAAGAAAGAGGCTACTAAAACATTTAATAGACCAAAGCCTATAAGAAAATGATTCGTGAAAGAAGATCCTACCGCACCATCAACAATTATTTTAAATCGCAAAATGCCATAGAAAGCTGCGTTTAATAAAATTCCTGATAACAAAACCTGAACGGGGGCAATACTTTCACCATAAGCATCCGGAAGCCAATTGTGTAAGGGAACAAAGCCAACTTTAGTACCAAAACCAATTAATATAAACACAAAAGCAATCATTGTAATATGAGGAGATAAATGATTACTAACCGAATACAGTTGCGTCCAAAACAGTGCATTATGAATATCCATGACTTTTGCCGCTGTAAAATATAATAAAATAATTCCCAACAAAGCTTGAGCTAACCCCACGCCACATAAAATAAGATACTTCCAAGCCGCTTCTAAACTTTCGGGAGCAAGATATAATGCAACCAAGACAACGGTGCTTAATGTAGCCCCTTCCATCGCAACCCACAGAATACCTATATTATTTGTTGTTAAAATTAATAATGCGGTCAATAGAAAAAATTGATAAATACTATAATAAAATCGCAAGGATTTTTGAGTGATATTTTTACCTAATTGTTCATTGTTCAGGTAAGTCAAACTATAAATTGATGTGGTTAAACCAATAAAAGTTGTTACAACGATGATAAAAATATTCAGCGAATCTAAATAAAACCATCCCTTACCTAATAATAATGCTCCATGTTGATTGATTTTCCAACTTAAACCTAGTGAAAAAACAAAAGTGAGTAGACAACATACAACGTTGATAATTTTAGCTATTAAATTGGATCCCAATATAGCCAATAAAATAGTACCCACAAAAGGAATGATGAGCAAACCACTAAATAGCACGTTATTCTTCCCGTAAATTTTCTAAATGATGCAAATCAAAATTTTCAAATGTATCGCGTATACGCAGAAAAAACAGTCCAAAAATAAATAAACCTACCAAGACATCGAAAGCCATCCCTAATTCAACAACAAGTGGCATTCCATTAGTCGCACTTGTTGCAGCAAAAAATAAACTATTTTCTAAAGCTAATAAACTAATCACTTGCGAAATTGCTTTGCGTTTAATAATCATCGTAAATAAAGCTAATAATACGCTCGCCAAAGCAAGAGCTAATGTTGGACGACCTGTTGTGACAGAAATCTCCGTGATCGGTATACTTAAATTAAATGCGAAGATAACTAAAGCTAATCCAATTAATAAAGTCGATGGTAAATTTATAATGGGCTCAATTTGATTTTCTATATGAAGTCGAATAAATAATCGAAATAAAATAAATGGAATAAGCCAGACTTTCAACAAAAAAGTCAAAGCCACTGTAATATATAATTCATTTTGTTGTGTAGTATAAGCAACGAATGCCATATTAATACTGAGTATTAAACCTTGAAATACCAGAAGTTTAATAAGACTTGAAAAACGACGTTGAGTTAACATGGCAAAATTAGTTAAGAGAATAAGAGCTGCAAAAAATTGAATAAATTGTATCGCTAATAATGACATATTTTTATCTTATTCCTAGTAATTGAATTAATACACCAAATATCGCAAATAAAAAAGCAATTGTTAAGAATTCAGGTACACGAAATATACGCAATTTTGCAGACACACTTTCAAAAAGGGCTAAACAACTTCCGGTTATGAACAACTTTGATAAAAAAAACAATCCTGATAAAACCAGATCAGAAAAGACAGGCAAAGTTGTCATTCCCCAAGGAATAAATAGGGCTACACCAATGGCAATATAATTCAGCAATTTTAAATAACTAGACCATTCTATTAAAGCCAAATGTCGTCCTGAATATTCTAAAATCATGGCCTCATGAGTCATGGTCAATTCTAAATGTGTGGTGGGATTATCTATTGGAAAACGTGCATTTTCTGCGAGTAACACCATAATAAAAGCAATAGCTGCAAAAGAAATGCTGGAATTAATGGTCAGAGTATGAGTCAAAGCATTGCCAACAATAGTTGCTAATACAGTTGATTGATGAATCAGAGCAAGATTAAAAAATATCATTAAAAGAGCAGGTTCAGTGAGAAATGCAATTAACATTTCACGTCGTGCACCCATGCTACCAAATGCCGTTCCGATATCCATTGCACTCAGGGCTAAAAAGATACGAACTAATGCAAATAAACCTGATAAAGCAATCACATCAGCCACGTAAGAAAAAGGTAATAAAGTTGATAATACTGGAATAATAGCTGTTATTAAGCACATCGCGCCAAAATAAATATAAGGTGTGATTCGAAAAATGGGTGATGCATTTGTTGCAACGAGAGGGTCTTTAAAAAAAAGTTTATGTAATTGTCGATAAGGCTGAAAAATACCAGGCCCCGTTTTATTATTAAGCCATGCTTTATTTTGAGAAATCCACCCTATAAAAAGCGGTGCAAGCAAAATGAGTAATACAGATTGAATAACTTGAAAACAAATAGGTATGGTCAAGCTCATAATACCCACCAGAGCAAAATAAGCAAAGTAATAAAACTGTACATTAAATAATAACTAATTCGACCGTGTTGTAATTTGCTTATCCATTTTGCAATATAAAAAATGGATCTTTCTAAAGGAAAATACAATACATACCAAAAACGATCCGCAGCATACATCTGATATTGTGGATGTTTGTCTTCAGCCGCGGGGACTTTTAATTGAATATGTAAGAAGGATTTAAAAATTTGTTTGATTGGTTGGCTAAAACCTTCAGCGGTATCTTGCATGCGTGCAGTTTGTCCAGGGTATCCACCATCCCAAGCATGCGTTCTAATCAGACGGCCGTGATAGAAAGTTCTAATCAAAATAAATAGAATCATATAAAAAGCAATGATAACGCAGAAAAATATAAATGGACTATAGCTTGCACGCTCAGCTTGAATGGGTACTAAAAAAAGCCACGAATGTTTAACTTGAAAAAGTGGTGAAGCTGGTGAGATAGCATGAAGCAAGAAATCGGCAATATTAATCAGAGGATGAATTAAAATAATAGGAAAAAGTCCTAATACAAGGCAAATTCCGGCAAACCATATTAGACCAAATTTTTCTAATGCGCTGGCATCTACGACCTTTACCAAATGGGATTCACGTGGTTTGCCCAAAAAAATGATGCCGTAAAATTTAATCATCACATAAGCAGATAATCCAATAACAAGCACAACTATAGCTGCAGCGATGGGAAGAATCATGATCAAGGAAGAAATTGAAATTTTTGGCGATAATAAAAAGGATTGCAGCAATAGCCATTCAGCCACAAATCCATTCAGCATAGGGACGCCCGCCATACCTAATACACCAATCAGTATTAGAGTGGCCACCCACGGCATTCGTGAAATTAATCCACCAAGTCTACCTAAATTGCGCTCTTCTGTTGCATGTAAAACACTGCCAGTCCCAAGAAATAATAAACATTTTAATAGCGCATGATTAAAACAAAGGAATAATACCGCCACCAGTGTTAAAGCAGCTAGCTGCGTATGGTTTGACGCATTAAATAATTGCGATAATCCAATTCCAGTGAAAATTAAACCAATATTTTCTATCGACGAATAAGCCAATAATCGTTTCATATCAGTTTGCATCGCAGCTAATATGACGCCAAACAAAGCCGTCAATAACCCCATAATTAATAAAACAACTCCCCAACTTATTTCTTTTCCTGGCAATAAATCAAATGAAATTCTCAAAATACCATAAATAGCTATTTTTAACATAACACCGCTCATTAATGCAGATATAGGTGAAGGTGCAGCTGGATGTGCTTCAGGTAGCCAAATATGAAATGGTAATAATCCTGCTTTCGCACCAAATCCTATCAAAGCAAATAGAACTGCCATGTTTAAATAAATGGAAGATAAGTTGACTTGTCGAATATGATCAAAACTAAAATCGTTTTGGCCTTGAAGTATTAAAGCAAAACTTAATAGAATGGATAAAGCACCAATATGGGCAATTAATAAATACAAAAAACCAGCGTGCTGATTTTCTTGCGTTGATTGAAAAGCCACAATTAAAAAATACGAGGACAACGCCATGAGCTCCCACGCAATTAAGAAACTGTAAGCATCCGCCGCAATCAATACCCAAGCCATACTGGCAAGGAACAAATGATAATTAAAACAAATCATACTTTGAGTACGAAAAGTAAGATGTCGAAAATAATCACTCGAAAACAAACTCACCCCTAAAGAAGTTATGCTGAGTACTACGAGAAAAAAACCAGAAAGTGGATCCCAATGCAGATGAAAAGGATAACCTGGAACACCTAGGTTCAACACTATATTTGATGAAGTTTGATTAAGTGATAAACCGCTATAAAGAAGTAAAAAAAAGCTTCCTATTGAACTTAATAAGAAAATAGATCGTAAATATTTTAATTGAATTCGCAGTACAATGCTGCCCATGATTCCAAGAATGAACCAATAGCAAATGATTCCAAGAATCGTAATAATGGGATAAACAACTGTCATGCTGAGCCTCGTCTCATCACGTCATATATCATATACCGGTATACGAGACTCATCAAATATTTTTTTACTTATACTTCTTTTCTTTTATTTTCGGCAATAACTTAACAGATACATGAATTTGTTTCGCATGCCACAAGTCCCAATCACGCTGTAGATTAAGCCAGAATTCAGGTTCTGTTCCAAATGCTTCTCCAAATGACAATGCTGAATCGGCTGTCACTCCTCGGCGTATATTCACAATTTCATTTAGACGTGGATATGTCCATCCAAGGTGTTCCGCAAATTGTCTTTGAGTCAAACTTAAGGGTTCAAGAAAATCTTTGAGCAAAATTTCGCCTGGGTGTGAAGGAGGTCTATGTTTTTGGGGCATGGATCAAGTTTCCTAATTAAATAGTATTCAGATACTATCGTATGTTTATTTTGTGTGCTGAGGCGGTAAGTTATCCTATAGTTATTTCAAAATCAATGGCTTTTAACGATGTAAAATCATTAAAAATATTATATTTCGCATGTGAAGAAGCTTTAATAATAATCAAACTTAAGGTGAAAGAGGACGGTTAATTAAAGGCTTATCTTCTATTCCATCTGCTTGAAATGAAACAATCGCAGCTTGTTCACAAATTGAAAGCAGTTCTTTCATATATTTGTGACCATTGATTTCATCTATAATGCTATCTTTGCCATCAATATCTCGCACCAAATGGACGATTTTTTGAGGATTTGCAAATGCAACTTGCTTATAAAATTCTTGAATGTTTTCCATCTTCATAAATTTTTGCGCAACTTTTATAAATTCCCGAGCATCCGGATTGTTATAAAGCCCTACTCGATATTCCTGACCTTTATCATTCAAATCTACAATGTGTGAAAGAAAGTCTTCATCGATATTATCAACAAATGTTGTTTTGTGAACGACACTTTGTCCCGATTTTTCATGATCGATACAAGCAACAATATAACAATTTTCCTTTTCTATGACGATATAATTTGCAAACTTCATATCCTGTTGTTTAGCAAATAACAAATCAGCAGCCATAGCGACTTCAAATCCTAGCAAAGGTTTTTTGGATAAGTTTTCTCTCCAATTAGTTCTAGAAATAAAATCTTCTAAGTCCATGCTGTTAGGAGAGATTCTCGATAAAGTATAGAATCGTGCCGATCCATCAGGCTGAATCTCCTCCATCAAAAGCGAGTTTGGTTGCTCTTCCGGGCGTAACATGTATAGAAAATTAGAAATTAAGAATTCTTTTATTAAAGCATTAAGAGATCGGGCACCTTTTTTTAGATAGCGGGAACCTGTTTTGGAATCTTCTACAACACATCCTGATAATTCACCCTTGATTTTAGTTCCCGTTACAATAAAATCCTTCGCATCAACAATATAACCGTGATGATTATTCGACTTAAGATCCATTGGGTTATGTTTAATTTCTTTTTCACCGGAATCGAAACTTTTAGTAACAAAAACGCAGCCGAGTAGTAAAAGTATCAACATGCTAAACGGATAGCCAACCAATAAAGCCAATCGCAATGGTGACGATGGGTTTGAAGAATTTTCGGAATCGCCACTTGATACTTCTGTTGCTCCATAAATTTCGGCAATTCTGATTGGCTGTCGATCTGTGGGCTTTGTACTATAGGTCAATAACATCGTAGTGGAAGAAGGTAACTTTTTCTTAATTTTTTTCTGTTCAATTTTTTTCGAAACTATATTTGAGCAAGGGGACATTGCCGAAACAGTAGAAATTGCTTCACATTTTGAAACTAATTTTGGTGTTGTTAGCAAAGCGGATTTTAAAAATTGTCTAGCATTAGGAAGTGCAACAGGTCTAATGATAGACGATCTAGAAATATCAAAGTCGTTAAATCTTATAGATGTTTTTGCAACAGACTTAGCGAAATGTGTTATATTCCGAACACTTGATTTTAAGATAACAGGAGCATTTGTTCTTGAAAAAAAACTAACAGCGCGTCTTATTAACATATTAATTTATCCCACAAACCCAAAGTGTGTGACATGGTTAATATCAGCATCATCTACAAAATTAGTATGCATGGCTTAAATTAATTGCAAGCGCAAGTGGAGTCTGGGCTTTTTTCATGGTCTATATTTAACACTGGGCCTGCATTTTGAATTTCAGGAGAAACGTTAAATTTCTTAAAATTTATAATAAATGCCTCAATTAATTTTTTTGCATAATGATTGTAGTCAACTTCATTGCACCATGCTTTTTTGGGATTTAATAATTTCGAATCAATTCCACTTAAAGAACTAGGAATAGATAAATTAAACTGAGACATTATTTCAAAAGTTGCGTTATCTAATTCATGGTTCAAGATAGCGCTGATAATTCGACGAGTCACAGGAATATCGAAACGTTTACCTCCTTCACCATATGCACCGCCAGTCCAGCCTGTATTGACGAGATAAACAGGACATTTTGTTCTTTCCAAGTGTTCAATCAATAAATTTGCATAAACATCAGGAAAACGAGGAAAAAAAGGTGCTCCAAAACAAGTACTGAATGTTTGTTTTATTCCGCGTCCCTGACCTACTTCAGTACTTCCAACAAGAGCGGTATAACCACTCAAAAAATAATACGCAGCTTGTACTTTATTTAGTTTTGCAACCGGAGGTAGAACACCATACAAATCACATGATAAAAAAATCACAACCTTAGGTTGTTCACCACGATTTTGTTTTACCCGTTGTTCAATGTGTTCTAATGGATAAGCGGCACGACTATTTTCAGATAAACTGCTGTCCTCAAATTTAGGTAATAGTGTATTGTCATCCAACACCACATTTTCCATTATGGCTCCATCCCGAATCGCATTCCAGATGAGAGGTTCACGTTCAGGAGAAAGATTAATGCATTTTGCGTAACATCCTCCCTCAAAATTAAATACTCCACTTTCGCCCCACCCATGTTCATCATCACCAATTAAGAAACGATCCGGATCCGCAGATAAGGTTGTCTTTCCTGTACCAGAAAGACCAAAAAATAAAGCAGTATCCCCGTCTTGACCCACATTTGCTGAACAATGCATAGGTAAAATACCCTGTGGAGGCAACAAAAAATTCATAATTGAAAACATGGCTTTTTTCATTTCACCCGCATAAAGCAAGCCACAAAGCAAAATTTTTTGCGTTTTAAAATCAATAATTAATGCAGCATCGCTTTTAACTCCGTCTTTTTCAGGATAAGTTTTCAATTGAGAAACATTAAGGAGTGTCCAAGTGTTTGCACTATCTTTTGAATCAACGGTACGAATAAATAAGTTATAGCAAAATAGTTGATGCCAAGCTAAATCTGTGATGACTTTAACTGGTACTCGATACATTTCATTAGCACCAATAGCCAAGTTAGAAATAAAATGTGTCGTTGTTTTTAAATGATCTTCCGCACGCTTCCATAAGTTTTCGAAGCAATCCGTTGAAATTGGCTGGTTAGTTGTGTCCCAAGCTACTTCATTTTCGGTCATATCATTGAAAACGATAAATCGATCCTGAGGGGAACGGCCTGTGCGTTTTCCAGTTTTGACTGAAAACGCGCCATTTTTGGCTAATATTCCTTCACCACGCTCCAGTGCTATATATAATAAGGTCTTTGCCGATAAGTTACTATATATGACATTTTTATTTTCAGTTTGAGTAATCATTTTAGACATTTTTTAAGCGCCCCTTGAATGAGTCGAAAACGAGTTGGTGTTTTATATCATATATCGCTATTCGATGCACTATTAATTTGTCTTTGTTTTATTGAACAATTCATGATAAAAATTTGGATTCACCTTACCTTCAATTCTTTAAATTTGCAGAGTTTAGTAAACTAAAATCATTCTTAATTAACAAATCACGGAAATAATTATGAAATTTCAAAATGACACAATATAAAAAAATCCTTGAATATTACTACAAAAAAAATATTATTTTACTTTTCTTAGTAAAATAATGAAAAAAGTTGTCTATTTAGACAATATGATACAAATGGTTACCCAAGGTAGTTGATGTCAGCATTTTCTAAGTATTTTTTTTATTTTTCTCAGGATAGACCCCTGCAATTTTATCTTCTTTTTTATTGAACCCAAGACATACAAATCCATGTCTTTCATGAAATTTTTTTGAAACTGTATTTTGGATAGAAGTCAATATTAAGCTTTTTTTACAAATTCAGATTTTAATTTCATTGCGCCTATGCCATCAATTTTACAATCTATGTTATGATCTCCATCGATAAGGCGAATATTTTTTACTTTAGTTCCAACTTTTACCACTTGCGAAGAACCTTTCACTTTCAAATCTTTTATAACAGTGATTGCATCGCCATCTTTAAGAAGATTGCCATAAGCATCTTTAATGCTCAAATCATTCTCTTCTGGCTGTTCTAATTCATTATTTGTCCACTCATAAGAACAATCGGGGCACACAAAAAGCTCTCTATCCTGATAGGTATATTCAGAATCGCACTTAGGACATTTTGGAAATCCACTCATAATTTAAACTTACTTTGTTATTAAAATATTTATTGAGCTCAGTCGGTGATTCAAGTATACAACGCTCTGTAAAAACAATAAATTATATATTTTTTTAATATTTTCGGCCAGAGATGGGATCAACGTCACTAATTGTAATTAAAAAAAATAAATTATTCAATAAATTAATAACTTCTCAATCCATTTAGCCCCATTACGTTCAGTTTGGATCCAAAATATATCATATATCGGTTTCCAGTCTAAATTTAATTCCAAATGATATTTATTTGGAATATAAAATTACAATTGTTCTATGCATGGGACTGAATAAAATCAAGAATTTTAGAAGTCAAAGGTACCTCAACCACTTTGTATTTACTTTTTATACCTCGGAGTAAAATTACTGAGCTTTTAGGGATTTCAAACAACTTAGATCAAAAGGAAATGAGTTCTATATTTGCTTCACCCTCGTGAGGTTTAGCATGAAGCGCAATATTCAAGCCCTCTTCGTTAACCTTAAGCAAAGCAGTTCGTTTTGCTTTGGGTTTAGCAAAGACTCGTATTTCCACATGTTGATCTTTTATTTGAAACCACATAATTTCTTCAGTTTATGGAAAATTGTTATCCCACAATTTCTAAATACTATTTTACTTTTGATTCGTGTGGTACGAAAGAGATTTTCAAGTTAGATTCTGTCCATTATATATATTTGACAAAGTGATTCTTGCCTTCGGAAAAAATGATTAGGTGATTAATTATCTTTCTGCTCAGGCAATAGTAAATGAAATAACTGATAAAGCTTTTGGCAAACTTATATTTAATCAACTTCCTGCTCCACTTTCTAGTATGAGCATAGTTAATAAATCTATATCTAATTTCTTATTCTGAATAAAGAAACACGCATAAGACAAGCCCAGCCAGCCATCAATAATATGCCGCCAATGGGCGTAAAAAATGAAATCCATGAAACATTCAGTATCGCTGACAAATAAATGCTAAAACTAAAAAATATTACACCAAAAATGAATAGATAGGCGGCTCTCATTAACCATGATTTCATTCTGTTATTGATTAACAATGGATAGAATAACCCAATCAAACTAACAATAATTGCATACAATTGATGATACCTCATCGCAGTTTGCAAAGATTTCAAAACTCTATCACTCACAAACGATCCGAGAGCATGATCAATATAAGCTGCGATCATGACTGATAATAACCCAAATAAAGTTCCAAAAAATAGAATGAGATTCATGTCACATCCAATTATTTATCAATTTTTTGATTGTTTACAATTGTTAGCTTTTCCTTTAAACATAATCGTCGCAATTCCTTATAACGATCCGTAGTCTGAAAAGCTTTTGCATAATCAATCATCTCTCGAATTTGCGAATCTTTTTCTTTATCAAATATATCTGGACACGTATTTTTTAATTCTATTAACTGTTTCATATTACCTTTAAGTAGTGCATCATGTTTCTCATAATATAACATGATAGCGTCATTCAATGACATTTCATCTAATGATTTCATTTGTTATGCTCTTTTAGCAATTTAAAAATTTATAATCTTTGTCTTCTACCTCAAATTATATCAAAAATATAATATATATCATCTATCTATTACGTATTAGATAGTTAAAGAACCTTATCAACTCGTAAAGAAATTTTACAAATGAGTAAAATTTTGATATTTTTTTTGTGGAATTAACTAGTGGAGATTTATCAATGGCGATAAAAACCAAGCGCAAAACAAACTTATCTAAACCCAAATCTAGAAAAGTAACATCAACTGCATTACCGTTGAAAGCAATCACTGAAAAACAAACGAAATGACAAATCCTAAAAAATATCGCAAATGAAAAAGGCTTGTCATTGAAACAAGTAAAATCTGTTTTTATGACTGCAGGTCACCTTGCTAAATGCCATCTTATAAAAGGGGATTCCGGTGAGTTTACGATACCTGAACTTGCCGTTAAAATAGTACGCAAAACAAAACCTGCCACAAAGCAACGACAAGACAGAAACCCAATAACGGGTGAGACGATTATGATCGCAGCAAAACCCAAACGTGACGTTATTAAAGTAAGACCGCTTAAAACACCTAAGAATGTTTTATTAGAAGCATAAGCAATTTATGCATTTGGATTGAAAGGAACAGGTATACCCTGCCCCTTTTTAATTTTTATACGCAACATTTATCATTAAATCTTTCAGGGTTATTTTTTAGCTCTGTCGCAATTTTAGGTGGCTTAATCAAAACCTCAAAATCCTCTCAAGGATTTATTAACTTAAATGATCCAATTCAATTTGAATTTGGAAAAAGACAGAAAAAAATTATTTTTATAAAACTTTCAAAAGAGCATTATTACTAAAAGAAGTGGGTATTAATGTAAATTTAGCACCTTTATTATTTATAACGTGATAACGCTTTTTAGGTCTTTTTGTGCTCAGTACATTGGTACTAGGAATTTTTGATTTGTTAGTCCCCAATATTCTGCTGCGGTTAATGCGCCGATATAGCAGGGACTATAAAGTTTTGTTGCAATGATCCAGGCATCGGCGCTGGTTGCAACTGGCTTGATAGGAGGACTATAGAGACCAGCTCTAGAAATTTTTAAAAAAAACTTGCGTCCACAAGGTAAATTCTTGGATTTTTGTAACCTGGGATGCGTTGTATAAAGACGCACAAGAAAAAATTTCAAGTAACGAAATAGTTATAAATGATCATTTTAGAATCATATACTTAAAGTGTGGAAGGGCATCGTTGGCATAGCCAAGGGATTTTTTTCTTCCGCTGTGGTTTAAGCATTTTGTAAGGGACCCACGCAGATCTTCGCTTAGCCATAAAAGCGCGCTATTAAAATCTTAAGCTGTTTTAATAATTGCTGGCAATTT
>JANWKO010000192.1 GCA_025451335.1 Gammaproteobacteria bacterium | reverse complement strand
TGTTTTGAAATATTTTCTGTTGCTTTGTTAAGAAGTTCTTTCATTTTCTTGCTTAAACTTATATTTTGATATTTTTCAGATAATGCTAGAGTTTTCAATTGTTCATATTGTTTATCAGTACCACCTAATTTCTTAAATTCCTGAGGTAATGAATCCATTTTTTTAAAAAGATAATCAGTATATTCGAGTAAAGTATCTAACGATGGCTTTTGTTCTAATTTATCTATCCACTTTAACAGATCATTAAAATATTCAATATTTGCCGCGATCAATTTTTGACAAAGTTCTTCTGGAAAC
This sequence comes from Gammaproteobacteria bacterium, assembly GCA_025451335.1. Lineage (GTDB taxonomy): Bacteria > Pseudomonadota > Gammaproteobacteria > DSM-16500 > DSM-16500 > JAJPGW01. The sequence goes on along the minus strand of JANWKO010000192.1, from coordinate 9,393 downwards.
TTCGCTTCACGAAAACAGTCCATTGCTTGTGTTGTATAATTTATAATCTCTGAAGTTGTTAACTGTCTTTGCATATTATTCCCCGTTAAAAATTTTAAAATTAGCATGTTAAATATGTTTCATGAGGTTAGCATTATAAACAAAGATACATAAACAACCAACAATTAATATTATGAAATAAATTTATACAATCATCAGATCTGTAATAATGTATTGCATTAAATGCATCGATGTGTAAGATATCATCTTTCTTTTGAATACGAGGTGTATAATGCAAAGACAATTAACAAGCGCAGAAATCGAAAGTGTAACCGCTCAATTAAGAAACATTTATCGCGAAGCAAAACTCCCTGAAGAACTTTGTGAAAAAATGCTCGTTCTAGATGTTCAAGTACTCAATAAGGTGCTTGAGTGGGTTAGTAAATTAGAGAAAAGTCAAACTTTTGAAACAGTAATGGAAGCTACTAATTATTATTTAGAAAGATCTAAAACAATGCAAACGAGATTTAAAGAAATAGGATGTTCTGACGAACAATATAAACAAATATTAAATCTAGGAAGTAAAATAAAAGAAATAGATGTATGCAAAAATGTTTTCGAACTTTATCAAAATACAATTCAACATATAACTAACACAGCAACATTGTCTGATTTAGGTTTTATTAATTCTTCCACCATTGGTGATATGGCAAATGCAGTTGAGAAATTATATGAAAGTAAAAGTGATAAAACGGAAGAAGACAAAGAGATATTAAAGCAAACTAAAGAGATGCAAGAAGGCCTCAAAGACAAAGAATTTGTTGAATTCTTAAATATGACTCCAGAGCAACGTGAACAACGTGAAGCGGAGGCAAGAAGAAGCTTGGAAGAGTTTTCGTCTTCACTCGATAAAGCAATTAAATCGCTGGATACAACTTTATCTAAATTAAGTTTTCTTTCTGATTCAAAATCTAAAAGTGAAAAACCTGATTCTAAATCATCATTAGATCAAGCTGGACCGAAGCTTAGATAATATTAGTAATAAATTAAGTTGGTGGATTCTGAAGCCAAGAAATCGCGTCTAATCCACCGCTTACTTTGACAAGTTTCGAGCATCGTTTTTGTCATATCTTACTAAGGTAAAGTTGAATCTGAGCAAGTCGACAAAATTCAACTTATTATCGGCAATAAGCTCCCAATCTTAGTTTAGAATACGCATGATTCGTATCAGTAACTAATTCCCTTTTAGAAGCTTTTTCACGTGCGACAAAAAAATCAATAGGAAGATGATCTTTGAATTTATCTACTATCTTTTTTAATAAACCATTATTTAAGGCAAGCAAGTGTTTTTGTGGAAAGTGTTCTTCGCAATTCCAATCCAGAATGTGATGGATTTTTTCATCTTCAATGAGGGATAGTAAAGCATTAACGGCGCTTAATTTTTCAGCTTTATTGAATTTACAAGGAAAAAAACGAATTCCTTCCTGATTTCGCATCTCATGATAGCAATTTAAAAAATCGATCATTGTATTTGTGGTTTTTATATCAAATAAAGCTTTCTTTAAATCAAGGCGTGATTTTACCACAGCAGGTTTTTCATAGAATGGGCTGAGTTCAATAAATTTCATTATTTTTTTGAAAGACAAATCTTTGCAGCAGTGTATTATCTTGTCGCAAACCATTTCATTATTCTTAAAATCAAATGCCGCACATTTTGAGTTCCAGAGTCCAGTAGCTAGCAAAATTAATTTTGCAGCGTTGGCTTTTTCTGCATGTTTATCTGTACTAAGGGGATTAAAAATTTCATTCAATGCAGAAAAAAATTGCAAGGTGTCATTTGGGCTCGCCCGATCTTTATAATTTTTTTCTGCCATTCTTTCAATAAATTTTTTTAATAATTTTTCTATGGGAATGGTTGTTGTTTGCTTTTGTATAGAGACTTCAAAATTTGGAATTTGAATATTATCTAATAATCCAGTTGATTCATATTCTTTTTGAATGCTATGTTGACTAAGCAAAAAAAGATTTTTTTGTTTACCTAGTATTTTCATGCGTGATGGATTGCTTGCGCCAAATAAAATCATAATCATAGGTGCTAAACTAAAGATAGGGCTTTTTACGCCGACTTTTTTATGTGTCACGATTTCTGGAGGGATGCTTGCTATATTTCCTTCCAGATGAGGGAGTTTGCGAAACGATTTTTCTTTTACTGCTAGGCAACTATCAAAATCAATTAAATGGATTTCTTTTTCTTTTTCATCAAATAAAATATTATTTCCATGAATGTCCAAATGAATACGGGCTGGTTTTGAATTAATTAATTTATGATTTTGGCTTACCAATTGAAATGCTAAATTAACGCGATCAGAAAAATTAAGTTCCTTTATCGCAGGGTGAAGTTTATCTTCTCCTGTCATTGTATCATGCATTTGTAAATGCTGCCCATTCAAATGCGGCATAATTGTGACTTGATATCCAATATCTTTATATAAGGGGTCTGGAATCGTGGCGTAGTCAGCGATAGGTGCATGTAATATTTTCAAAGTGTGAAATTCATTCAAAGGTTTTTGTTTTTCTACAGGATCGTGATAGTGATGACGGATTACGCCATCTTTGCTTATGAAATCAAAATTATAATTGTAAACTTTGATAATGACTTTTTCTTCTTTGTCATTTTTTATTTTGATGCCACTGAAAACACGAGCTTTGCTGCCTTGTGCAATAAAAGACTTGATAACATATTTTACATCGCCTTTGTTTATTGTTGTATTTATCAAGCGGGTTTCCATACATGTCCCCTGATTAATGTTATTGTAGGAGAAGCTGAGAAGTATATGGTTAAATAAAAACAAGTCAATGAATTTAATTCACAATTTTACCAATAAGAATAGTTTTTTAAAGGATAAAACTTTTAAGATCTCTTGATGAAAGATATAAAATCATTCATAATTTAAATATAGCGCTCTTGGCAGTACGTATTCTCATAATTCGATAACGAGAATGCCGATCCCAGGAGCATTTTTTTATTAGGAGAAAAATAAATGCCAACTGCAATCTTGGTGGATGGTGGATTTTTTATTAAAAGATATCGTTATATTTTTTCGAATATTCAAAATCTTTCTCCTCAAAAAGTAGCTAAAGATTTGCATGAAATTTGTCTAAGACACCTTATTTCTAAAAGTAAAGTTTTGCTGCAAAGAGAATTGTATCGCATTTTTTATTACGATTGCCCTCCTTTATCAAAAAAAGTGCATAATCCTATCACTTCTCGTCCTATTGATTTTTCGAAAACAGAGGAATCAAATTTTCGACATACATTTCATACTGAGCTCAAAAAATTAAGAAAGGTTGCGCTTCGATTAGGTCGTCTTTCTGATACTTCTGAATGGCAATTAAAAGATACAAAATTAAAAGAACTTCTTAGTGGTAAGATAAGTTTGGATGATCTTCGGGAAAATGATGTAATATACAGCGCTAAGCAAAAAGGTGTTGATATGAAAATAGGCCTAGATATCGCTTCTCTTGCTTTTAAAAGACAAGTAGATCAAATTATTTTAATAGCCGGTGATAGCGACTTTGTTCCAGCAGCAAAACTTGCGAGACGTGAAGGGATTGATTTTATCCTCGATCCTATGTGGAATTCCATAAATCCAGATTTACATGAGCATATAGATGGTCTCATGTCAACTTGTCCTGATCCGAAGAAATTCGATCTACAAAAAAATAATGATATTCAATCAAAAATCGAGTTAGCATCAATTTCTTAATTATCAATTTCAAATATAAATGGATTTAATTGAGTAGATTGAAAATGATACTTTGATTTGTGCACTGAGTATTCAACAAATACCCTACAACTGGATTTTAAAATTCTATGAGGAAATAATGTCAGAACAACTTAACTCAACTGCCCAACATACACCCATGATGCAACAGTATTTGCGCATTAAAGCAAATTATCCCGAGACATTGCTGTTTTATCGCATGGGCGATTTTTATGAATTATTTTTTGATGATGCGCAAAAAGTTGCTCGCTTATTAGATATTACTTTAACGGCAAGAGGGAATTCTGGGGGTAAACCCATTCCAATGGCAGGCGTGCCGTATCATGCAGCTGAATCTTATATTGCTAAGTTAATACGTCAAGGATTATCCATTGCGATTTGCGAACAAGTGGGCGATCCGAAAACCAGTGTAGGGCCGGTGGAACGTCAAGTTGTTCGTATTTTAACACCAGGTACTGTGAGTGATGCTGCTTTCCTTGAAGAAAATCAAGATAACGTTTTGGCGGCTTTGCATTGTCATCAAGATCGATTTGGTATTGCAACTTTAGACATCAGTAGTGGACGTTTTCAATTATTAGAAGTCCAAGGTGTTGAAGCCTTATATAGTGAATTAGAAAGATTAAAGCCGACGGAATTATTAATCAGTGATGATTCGGCATTGACACTCCCACGAGAGGGATTGCGAAGAAGATCACCATGGGAATTTGAATTAGAAACCGCGCTTCGCTTGCTGACACAACAAATGCAAACCCATGATTTAGCCGGATTTGATTGTTTAGATATGTCTGTTGCGTTATGTTCAGCAGGTTGTTTATTACAATATGCAAAAGAAACGCAACGTACTGCTTTACCGCATATTCGTGCGATTCAAGTTGAGCGTCGTGAAGAGAGTATTATTCTCGATGCTGCAACACGAAAGAATTTGGAATTAGTCACTAATCTTTCGGGTGGTAATGATCATACATTGTCTTCCGTGTTCGATCATACGGCCACCGCGATGGGAAGTCGTTTATTAAAACGTTGGATTAATCGCCCGTTACGTGATCGCAATATTTTGTGTGAACGTCAAAATGCAATTAAAATTTTGTTACAAGATAGAAGTTTTCTTGCTTTACAAGAACTATTAAATGGCATAGGCGATTTAGAAAGGATACTTTCACGGGTTGCTTTAAAAACAGCACGTCCGCGTGATTTAGTGGAGTTACGACAAACACTATCTGTTTTGCCGGAACTGCAACAGCAATTAAAAAATTTCTCGGATAACTTGTTGCAACGATTGTCAAAAGCTATTCGTGAATTTCCGGACCTTGCTTCTTTGCTAATGAAAGCCATAGTAGAAAATCCGCCTGTCACAATTCGTGATGGCGGTGTGATTGCAGAAGGATATGATGCGGAATTAGATGAGTTGCTTACGTTAAGTCAACATGCGGGCGATTTTTTAATTAAGTTAGAAGAACAAGAAAAAAGCCGTACTGGATTGTCATCATTAAAAGTGGGTTACAATCGTGTGCATGGATATTATATTGAAATTAGTCGTGTGCAAGCTCAATCCGCACCCGCCGATTACATACGTCGCCAAACACTGAAAAATGCAGAGCGTTTTATTACGCCTGAATTGAAAATTTTTGAAGACAAAGCATTAAGCAGTCGTGAAAAAGCTTTAGCACGTGAAAAAGAATTATATGACAAATTGCTCGATAAAGTTTTAGTTGATTTAATTCCTTTGCAAGAGTCTGCCGCAGCATTGGCTGAATTAGATGTCATCAATAATTTTGCAGAACGTGCTGATACTTTAAGTTTAAGTTGTCCCGAATTAACCAATGATCAAGAAATTAAAATTTTCGGTGGACGCCATCCTGTGGTCGAATCTGTGTTAGAGCAACCTTTTGTGCCTAATGATGTTCAGTTAGATGCGGAACAGCGCATGTTAATCATTACTGGCCCGAATATGGGCGGTAAGTCAACTTATATGCGCCAAATAGCACTGATTGTTTTATTGGCACATATTGGCAGTTTTATTCCAGCTCGTGCTGCACAGATTGGCATAGTTGATAGGATATTCACGCGTATTGGTGCAGCAGATGATTTGGCTAGCGGACGATCTACTTTTATGGTGGAGATGACTGAAACGGCGAATATTTTGCATAATGCCACTGAGCATAGTTTAGTATTGATGGATGAAATTGGTCGCGGTACCAGTACATTTGATGGCTTGTCTCTGGCGTTTGCCTGTGCTGAATTTTTGGCTAGAGAAACCAAAGCATTTACATTATTTGCGACACATTATTTTGAATTAACCTCTCTCGCAGATGAAATCTCATTGGTGGAAAATGTGCATTTTGATGCAACTGAACATAATGATAAAATCGTTTTTCTGCATACGGTGAATCCAGGACCGGCGAATCAAAGTTATGGAATTCAAGTCGCACAATTGGCTGGTGTACCTCGACCCGTGATTCAATTAGCCAAACGCAAATTACTAGAATTAGAAAATCAAGCGCATGCCATGCAAGCACAACCGCAGCAATTTGATTTATTTGCTACTTCACAGCCAGCAGCAGAGCATCCAGCATTAACAAAGCTAAAAGAAATGGATCCAAATCAATTGTCACCACGAGAAGCTTTGGATGTGCTTTTTAAATTAAAAGATGAATTATAAATCCGTGCAATGATTTAGCTTAGTGAAATGTAAATAGCCCCTAAGGAAACAATTTTTAAATGGGAAACAAATGACGCCAAAAGAGTATTGTTATCAAAAAGCAGCTCCACCAGGCTCGGCACTATATTTCAGTCTGCGTGGACTCACGTCTCAGCAAAAAGACGCGCTGGTTGTTATTTATGCTTTTTATCGAGAAATTGAAGATATTACTTTGGCGGATGCGGATCCTATCTCGGCCCATGCTAAATTAAATTGGTGGCGTAGTGAAATTGATAATAAACATCCATCACATCCTATTGCATTGGCTTTGCAACAGATTGCCGATTCTGATTCTCTAATAAAAATAATCGATGGTCTCGAACAGAATTTAACGTTTCCTATTTTTGCAACTTTTGAAGAAGTAGTGGTGCATTTAATTCGAACCGCAGGCATACGTGAATTATTAATGGCGAAAGTTCTATTAAATGAAGAACAAGTGGAACCGGAAATTATTTATCAATTTATGTTGGTCATTGAATTGGTAATTTATTTACAACATTTACATCGTTATGTGCGCAGGGGAATCATTTATTTTGCGCAAGATGAAATGCAAAAATGTAAAGTGACGGAAGAAATGTTGCATGAATATGTCACGACAAACAATATTCGTGATTTATTTAAATTACAAGCAGAAAAAATAGAAAAATGTTATCTAAATCTTAAGTCTGCTTTGCCAAAAAATCTAAATCCGCAATTATCCAGTCCAATTTCTCGTTGTGAAATCTCTATAGCTGTTTTGCAAGCAATTAAATCCAGTGATTTTAATGTGTTAGAAAATTTTATCGATATTACTCCGTTGCGGAAATGGTGGATTGCATTTACCAATTAGTCTTGAAAGTCCTTGTTGTAACGCTATCTTGGGAAAATTTAAAAGAAAAACCGTGACACTTTTCACTCCCTCCGATATTATTCGAATATTTTAAAATCAATAAATGAGTCTTTTTCGTAAAAATGGAAATTAATTATACAAACATGGGGCGTCAAAGTACTTAAGTTCTTGAGATGTCAGAAGTTTTTATTTCTGTTTTTTAAAATGACTTTTATTTTTAGAGGTATACACAATGAGCGTAGCAAAAGAAACTGTATTGGAATTAACGGTACCGACTGTTTTTCAAAATTTAAATCAAGCAGAAGGGAAAGAGGCTAATTTCGAAAGAACGAGTTTAACTATCAAACGTTTAAAATTGAAACACATCTTGAAAATGCAAACTTTACCAGAAGATACACAAATGTTTGAAGCGATTTCTTTATTAACTGGATTAGATTCAGAAGATATCTCTGAGTTAGATGCAGTTGATGCAGCGCAACTTACATCACTTGTTTATGAATCCATGACGGAATTTTTCAAATTGGCAGACAAAATTAATACCGCAACTAAAGGTATTGAATAACATTAAAAACTACAAGACACATAAAAAAAATAAATAACAATTCTTTTGTTAGGGAGATTGAAAGATGGCAACAGGTAGAAATCAGGGTTTACTATCGATTGAGTTACCTAAAATTGATTTAACGCCAGTAACGGAAGCGATGAGATCTGCAGGACGAATGATGGCAGCTGCAGGTCGATCTTTTAAAGATTCTGTGAAAGCAGTCTCGAGCGATGGTTACACTATGTTTGATCTCTCTCGCGACCGTTCTTATGAAGGAGAAAGACTACCTGTTGCTTTGCGAGCTCGTGGTGAATTACCTGTTCCAATGTGTCCTCGATGGAGTGTTTTTGTCGCGTTATGGACATTTTATGGTTCCTACAAAATATTTAGATTACCTCTACGTGCTGTAGGTATATCGCAACTTGGATTATTGCAAGCGCAGCGTCTGACACTTGAAAGTTATCGTAAACTGTATACAAATGAATCGGCTAATGAATCAATAAATAGTACCGAAGAGAAAAATCCCTATCAAATTCGAATAGCAGAATTAGATCTGAAAATCGATGCATTAATAAGCGATGCACGAAAAAGACGATCACCTTTGTCTGCTCGTTTTGATCAGTTTGGGGCGCTGCAATTTGCTCAATTTGCTTCTTTGGTAACAACGACCCTTCCTTTGACGCTCGTAAAAGTTGCACGTTTGTTTACGCGTCTTTTAGGTGTTTCTGAATTGGGACGTTTGAAATTCGAACGTGATCGTCTATTTAGTTATCGTGCCATGTTTGCGGATCGTGTTGTTGAAGATGCGGAACAGAAGACTGAATATGCACGTTTGACGATTAAAATTGATGAATTAAATCGACAAATTAATGAATTAGAAGGTCAAGAAAGATTAAAGAGATCACCCGCTTCAGCCCGAGTGGATTACATTGGCAGTGTTTTAATTGCGAAGTCAGTATCTTTTGTTGTCACTACACTACCGATGGCAATAATGAAAGGCTTACGTGCCGCGACGCGTTGCTTAGGTATTTCAGCTTTGTCTGCATTGCGATACCAACGTTTTTGCTTGGCAAGTTATCGCAAAATATTTACTAATGAAATTGACAGTGCCAAAGAAGAAGAAAAGGGTGAATATCAAAGACGAATTGAGGCATTAGATGCAAAAATAGCAGTATTAATCAGTGCTGAACGCCACACACGCTCACCATTGTCTGCTCGCGCCGATCGCTTGGGAAGTTTTTTGTTTGCAAAAAGCACTTCCCTTGTTACCACGACAGCGCCGATGGCTTTAGTAAAAGGCGCACGTTTATTTACACGTCTTTTAGGTATATCAGAGTTGGGACGTTTGAAAGCCAAACGCGATAGCCTTTTTAGTTATCGTGCGATGTTTGCAGATCATGTTGTTGAAGATGCAGAACAGAAAACAGAATATGCTCGTCTCACGGTTAAAATTGATGAATTAAATCGGCAAATTAATGAATTAGAAGGTCAAGAAAGACTGAAGAGATCACCTGCATCTGCACGAGTGGATTACATTGGTAGCGTCCTCGTTGCGAAG
>JANWKO010000191.1 GCA_025451335.1 Gammaproteobacteria bacterium | reverse complement strand
GGATTTTAATTTCTGTACATGGCTGATGGGTTTATCATGTGCTAATATTATATTTATATAATATTTATACAAAATAAGGTTGATTAAATGAAAATTAAACCGATTAGAATATTGCAAATTTCAGATACGCATCTTTTTTCCAATAAAAACAATAACTTATTAGGAGTAAATACGTTCGCAAGTTGCCAAGCTGTTTTGGAGCTAGCAAAGACAAATAAAGTTAACCCAGATTTTATTTTATTAAGTGGGGATATTGCTCAGGACGGATCTAACGAAGCTTATGTTCATGTGGATGAATTGTTAAGTATCATGAATGTGCCAGTGTACTGTGTTCCTGGTAACCACGATGATCTTGTTGTTATGAAAAAGATATATACAAATGGTTTAATTTCACTCGAAAAACAATTGATATTTGATGAGTGGCAATTAATTTTATTAGATTCTCAAAAACATAAATCGGTTGGAGGCTATTTAAATACCTCAGAACTCAGTTTTATGACAGCGTGTTTAAATCAATATCCTCAACATCGTGCAATTATAGTTTTTCATCATCAACCCATTCAGGTTGAAAGCGAATGGTTAGATAAAGTAGGATTAAAAAATTCTGATGCTTTTTGGGCCTCTTTAGCAAATTTTCCACAAGTACATACCATATTATTTGGCCATGTGCATCAATTGATAGAAGGTAACAAAGATAAAATCAAATACTATTCAACACCGGCTACTTGTATCCAATTTAAACCAAAGAGCCAAAATTTTGCATTGGATAATGTGCCTCCGGCATATCGAATAATTGATTTATTTCCCAACGGGGATTTGGAAACGAGTGTGCATCGATTGGATAAATACATTGGTGAATTTATGAAAGATGCTAAAGGATATTAGGGCCTGTTGACTATAACTATGCTGGCCGCAAATGATCATATTTGGAACAAATCGGCCATATCATAGTAGCATTAACAAAAAAGTAAATATTTTATTCCCAAGGGCGCTTACTACCTCAAGAAGATGATTTCGTTTCTTTTTTTGCAGCATTAGCTTGTACAAAATTATCAGATTTAGCTGGAGAATTTGTTTTTACAGTAATTTTTTGAACTGAAACAGATTGTTGGTTCGATGGATTAGCTTGCGAGGAAGTTTGAGCGTTAGGAAGATTAACATTTTGTTTTGTAGCAGGTGATGTCATAATCCAGGGTAAAATAACGGGAAAAGTAGGCCACATCGAATTATCGTTCCCAAGCATGTCTTGCATCATCAACTGCATGTCTTTTTCTAATTGTTGGTGATGTGCTTGCATTTGTTTAAAAAGTTTATCAGCTTGTTCTTGTGTTAATTGGGAATGATTGCCAAATTGGGTAACTTGTAAACCTTGTGATTTGGTTCCGGAATTAACAATGCGAACATTTACAACGGAATTACCTGCGCTATTAAATTCAGATGATTTCATCCATCCCACATTACCATTTTTGGGATCGGCGACTTTGATCCACTCGCTATCTTTCGGTGAATAGATTGGAATTATGCCTGATTCAGAATAGATGTTACTAATAATTTTCGCATCGTCTTTGGGTTGTTCGTAAAGGATGACTTCTTTTGCGGTTGCAATTTGTAAAATTAACAAATTGATTAATATGGTCAGTAAAGAAGCTAAATTTTTATTCATATTAAACTCCAAAATATTTTATTATTGTAAATTTTGATGAGACACCGGGGGCTGTTGACAATTCGCTAGGTCGAAAAAAATCTTGGATTTTCGAGCATTGCAGCACATTACGTTGTTGGTAAATGTAAAGCGAAGCGCAGAAAATCAAATATCTATGACCAATATAAGAATTGTCAACGGTCATCAATAAAACTTTTGATTCAAACTTAATATATATCCTTTTCGTAAATTTTCAAGTTTTCGCGATGAAGTAACAAAATATTTGCTTTAGATTTTAAATTATAGATTTTGTTTTGAATATTGAGTCCTTAACAATCGCCGCATTATTTTATTTGACGCTGTTTTTGGCAATTCAGATACAAAGACAACTTCGTAAATTTTAAATAACGGATTTAAATGTTGGTTAATTCGTTGTTGCATGGCTTTTTTTACGATATCGGGATCCAATTTTTTTTGAGTAGTAGCATAGATAACAAGTTGACTGGGTCCATGTCCCGAGGAAGAAATGGCAATTGCAGCGGTTTCTGTAATATCTTCAATTCCTTTTAAAGATCGTTCAATCTCAGCAGAGCTTATTTTGATACCACCTAAATTCATCGTGTCGTCTGCTCGGCCCAAAACAGAATAATTACCATTGACAAATTGGCGAATTTGATCGCCATGACGACGTAAAATTTTTCCGTCAGGCGTTTTTGGCATATTATCAAAGTAAACTTGTTGATGATTAGCATTTAATAATTCGGTTGATAAACCAATCGATGGGGGAATTAAAGCGACTTCACCATTATCAGAAGGTTGACCAGTTTCATCTAACAAAATTAAATCTAAACCGAGAGTGGGTGTAGTAAAAACAGAAGGAGAATTATTTTCTACTAAAGTATTTGTTAAGTAAGCACCACCTATTTCAGTTCCGCCACAATATTCTATTACTGGTTTGTAATCTGCAAGATGCATGAGATAAAGCATATCTTCAGGATTAGAACATTCACCAGTGGAGCTGAAAACTTTAATAGCTTGCCAATTTAAACCTTCCATACATTGACTTTGTCGCCAACTTGCAACAAGAGTTGGTACAACTCCTAACATAGTTACTTCGGCATCTTGCACAAATTTCCCAAAAGCACGATCGCGTGGAAGTCCATCAAAAAGTGCAATCGTTGCTTGGTTTATCAATGCAGCAAAAATCAACCAAGGCCCCATCATCCAACCTAAATTAGTTGGCCATGCTAATACATCATCTGGTTCTATGTTTTGATGAAAATAAGCATCGCTAGCAACTTTAATCGGTGTTGTGTGATTCCAGGGAATGGCTTTAGGTTCGCCTGTAGTTCCGGATGAAAATAAGATGTTACAGTGCGACATGGGATCACGAGCTACAGCATCAAACTTATCATCGTCTAATAAAAATTGTTCCCAGGTCAAATCATTTTGACGAAGTTGAATCGATATCTTTTCTTCACAAGGTATAACAATAGCAGGAGGTGAATTGGCTTCTTTTACTCTTTCTAATAAAGGCAATTTCTTTTTATCACGTAAAATAAAGTCTTGGGTAAATATAGCCTTAGCATTTGCAAGACGCAAACGAGTTTCAATTTCTTCTGCTGAAAAGCTATCAGCAATGGAAACGACTACGCCGCCCATTTTTACAATGCCAAGATAAATGGCAACAGCATATTGCGTCATGGGCATATCTATCGCAATAGCATCGCCTGCAATATATTTGTTAGAGATAAGACTATTAGCGATACGATTGGATAACTGATTGAGTTGCCCATAAGTGAGTTTTTGTAATTTATTGTTATCATTTTTGCTTTGTTCGTTTTGGAATAAAATAGCTGTTTTGTTCGGATCAGCTGTAAAGCAACTTTCAGCAATATTCATTTCTGCACCGGGTAACCATTTCGGTGAGGCTATACCTTGACTAAGATCAATGATTTTTTCAGGTTGTTTTTGAAAAACAATGGCTAGTTTCTTAATGGCAAATTCCCAAAATCTTTCAAAATGATTCGTGCTCCACTCATGAAATTCCTTATAATTGTTGAAATGCAGTTCATTCATGGCTCTGGCGAGATGTGTGTTTTTTAAAAAAGTATTTTCAGGAATCCAAGCTGTGGCTTTCTCAGGTTCATTTGGCCAGTCGGGAAAAATTTGCTTGAAGATAATTAAATGCAATTGGAATGGATGATCGGGAGTCAGAATTTTTTTTGAAATTGTGTGCCAAGCATCGATAGGTGATTTTTCGGCAAGACACTGATTGATTTTTTCAGAAAGCTCATTTGCTGTTTCATTATTTAATCCAATATTTTGAATAGCATTAGATTGCATTGGAGTGATCATAATTTTTAAGCTTCCGGTAAAAATTTTTTTAATTCTTCAGGGATAGGAGTGGAACGCTGTGTTTCTCTATCAGTCCATACAATTTTTGCATAAGCTTCAGCATAAAGAAGTTCAGGGTTCTTCTGAGAATACATTTGGCAGAAAGAATCAAAACTACTGCGTCCAGGTGGACCGACAAATAATTTAGATAAAATTGTCTCAGGATAAATAATGGATCTATAATAGGTACAGCTCGCATTAACAACAACTGGCCCCGTTTTTCCTATCTGGAAAGTATTGGCAATCTCAAAAAACCAATTGATTCGAGTTTGTTCAAAATAAGTAAAATATACACTAGTGTTAACATGACCATAAGCATCCATGTCATACCAACGAACCGGTATGGTCGATTCATGGACAAATTTTCCATTTTGGTTTATCATATGTCCCTCATTTGTGTATTTGAGTTTGAGGGGTCAAGTCTTGAAAGTTGACCAATGCAAGTCAACTTTCAAGACTTGACCCTCCTTGCAATTGACCGTTTAGCGATAATATCTGACGCTTATTTAAGGTTAAAGAGGTAAAAGCAATTTATGGCAAAAAAAGCAGTAATTTTATTTTCTGGTGGATTAGATTCAACAACTTGTTTGGCAATAGCAAAAGCTGAAGGGTTTGATTGTTATGCATTAAGTATTAATTATGGGCAAAAACATAGCATTGAATTAGAAAATGCGAAGCGAATAGCAAAAACTATGGATGTTGTAGAACATAAAATTATATCACTTAATTTAAGTGAATTAGGTGGCTCATCTTTAACAAGCGGCGATATAAATATTCCTGATTACAAGGGTGACAAAGCAATTCCAACTACCTATGTGCCAGCTCGAAATACTGTTTTTTTATCTATTGCGTTGGGTTGGGCTGAAGTTTTAAATTCATTTGATATTTATATTGGTGCAAATGATGTCGATTACTCGGGTTATCCAGATTGTAGACCTGTCTACATTCAGGCATTTGAAAATTTAGCAAAATTAGCAACGAAAGCAGGTGTTGAAGGAAAAAATTTTCATATACATGCTCCCTTGCTTCGTTTAAGTAAAAGCGAAATTATCAAAGTAGGCATGAAGCAAGGCATAGACTATAAAATGACAGTATCTTGTTACCGTGCAAATTCAAAGGGCGAAGCATGTGGTCAATGCGATAGCTGCGTATATCGTATAAAAGGGTTCAACGAAGCTGGTCTATCAGATCCCACTTTGTACATGTAATTAAGATGGGGTCAAAGCTATGTTAAGATCAGCATGGGATTAAGTTGACCTTAACATAGCTTTGACCCCATTTTTTTTTTAATCTAACATGCCGTATTGTTTTAATTTCTTACGTAATGTTCCGCGAGAAATTCCTAATATGTGGGCCATTTTGACTTGATTATAATGAGTATGATTGATCAATACTTCGAGAAGTGGACGTTCAATTTCTTCGAGTAAAATTGAATAAAAATCAACGGGCTGTTCACCACCAATATTTGTAAAATAATTTCGCAAGGTATCTCTAACAGCTTGACGCAATGTAATACTATCTAAATTTTCTGATATTACTATTTTTTCCATAACTTTAAACTCCCTTTTTAGATTCTCTCCAAGATGCTCTAGATTAAAGCACCAACAGTACGATGTAAACAAGTCTGTTAATTTTTAGTTTCGAGATATCAACAGATCTTTAGGGCTGTTGACAATTCTACTATGCTGACGAATTGTCAATCAGACCTTAAGCTTTAACAACATTAGTTTTCAGTATCAACCAATTCCTTTAGATTTTTTCCGGCTTTGAAATAAGGCACTATTGTAGCTTTAATTAACATTTCTTGACCAGTTTGCGGATTGCGTACTTTTCGTGCTGATCTTTGTTTAACACCAAAGCTACCGAATCCAACTAAGGAAACCGTTCCGCCTTGGGTGAGTGTATCAACAATGCTGTCTAACGCAATTGCTAAAGTTTTTTCAGCTTTAGCAGAAGAAATACCTGCGCTTTCAGCAATTGTTGTTATCAATTGCGCTTTATTCATAAACTCTCCTTATCAATCAAACTAGAAAAAATTAAGCGTTTTCTTCTACTAATTCATCATTTGTTGAAGAAATTTTTTGAGATTCACTTCTGTCGAAGGAAGATTCAAAGTTTGATGGAGTCATTGTTTCTAAAACGATTTCAACCGGCTTATTACGAGCTTTTGTCTTCAATTTGGCAGGTTTTTTCTTAGACTCGGTTTCGAGTTGTTTTTCTAATTTGAGTAATTGCTTGCTAAGTTCAGCAAACTTTGCTTGCTTTTGAGCGATAGTATTGCTGAGTTTTTTGGCTTGTTCAAGTTGTGCTGTCAAATTTGATACAGCTGTGTGAGCAATTTGGAATGCTTTTTTAGCTTGTACTAAGCGTTTTTTAGCAACAGGTGTAGATTTTGCAGCAAGAATGTCACATTTATTCTTGGATATTCTTTCCTTTGCTTCTGCTTTTTTAACGACACGATTTAATTTATTTTCCTGTTGTTTACTAGCTGCTAATTCTTTGCCATATTGAGACGCTAATTTAGCTGGGATATCTCTAAAATCTTTTTCCATTGCTGCAGTTAAGGATAAACGATTTGGTTTAGCCGTTTTTTTAGCTACAGTT
>JANWKO010000190.1 GCA_025451335.1 Gammaproteobacteria bacterium | reverse complement strand
TTGCTAAATGACGTGCCTGTTGATGTCATGCGTAACTATTTGGGTCCAGATAGTAAGATCATAGCTGTCAGCATTTTTGCAGAAAAAGAATATACTCGTAACTATAATTTTCCTCCTATTGTAACTTTTCAACAAGCTTTTAATACTATGTTGGGAATCAGCAATCAAGATTTTAAATATCCTCGCTTATTGGATTTGTATTACAGATGTATGACATTAGGCGCTCATGCAAAAGAACTTCATACTACTAAATCTGCAGATATCTTTATTCTTCCAGATTTATCTCGTTATCATTTTTTCAATTTAGAAAAGGGTCAGGACAAAGAATTAATCATGATTGGATATAAAGAAATGAAAAAACAATTAGAAAAATTCCAAAAAAATAAGTGATATAAAACAACAAATATTAGTACTTAATTATTTTCGAAAACCGCTATGAAAATCACTTCTATCTTTTATTTCTAAATGATCACATGTAGGACGCTTTTCTATCATAAGTTGGCTTAACATTTGCACCGTTGAATAGTAACCAATGACGGGATCAAGATTTCTAAAAGTTGAACTGGATTTAGGAAATAACCTCCAAATAAACTCACATAATTTTAAGGGTAAAATATTAAATATTCCGGATGTTTCTAATGCTTTTTTTGACATGATTTCATTAAATATTTCTTTTCCAAAAGGAGTATTGTAAATATCAAACCAGGAGGATGACAGAAAAGGATGTTTATGGACACTGTGTAAATGTTGCGGTAATTGATTTTTATAAGCTTCGTATAGAACATATTTTTCTTTAAGAGTGGACACATCCAAAAGATATTCAGGAGGAATGGTTCCCACAAATTCGACCAAATCTTTGTCCAAGAAAGGTAACCGCCCTTCTATAGAATGCGCCATTTCTACGCGATCTCCTAATATAGGAATATTATAATTAGATAACATGGATAAAGTGACATAAAGACTTGCATTTAATGGATGTAATTTTTCTAATTCATCTTTTTCGAACTCTTGCACAGCAAAAAGGAATGGGTCTAGATTGCGATTTATCCCAAGTTTTTTCTTGTTTAAAAAATATTGAAGATATTTATAGACCATTTGAGAACGTATAATCAGATATAAATAATGACTATAAAATTTTGGATAACTATTCCAAGATATGTTTTGATTCCACAAAACTCCTTCAGAACGTGCATCAATTTTTTTAAATTTATTCCATAATTTTTTAACCTGCTCCTTATTATTTTGATCCTGACTCATTCTCCAGAGTGCCTCTAATTTAAAATAAGGATAACCTGCAAATAATTCATCTGAACCTTCACCAACTAAAGCAACCTTAAATGCTTCAGATCTGACAAAATCTGAAAGCAAATACTTTCCCACCGCTCCTGCATTAGCAAATGGCAGCTCCACTGCATAAACTGTTGCTAAAAGATTTTTAACAATTCGATTTATATCACAATGCAAAATATCTATGTCAAGGCCAATATGCTTAGCTGTTAAAGAAGCTTCTAATTGTTCATCATATTCAGAATTAGAAAAAGAAATAGTAAAAGTTTTGCATCTTGTTCCTGCCATCAAGTTTTTCATTTCACTGCAAATGATTGTAGAGTCGATTCCACCACTTAGAAAGCCACACACAGGAACATCTGCAACTAGTCTTCTAGCAACTGCACGATTGAGATGATACCTCACCCCTTCCATCGCCTCCTCCTTCGTCATTTGATAATTAGTAAAGAAATTCCTTTTCCAATATTGTATTTCTTGGATTGTCCCTTTAGGATCGCAAATCATGAAATGGCCGGGTTTTAATTGAAAAATTGAATCGAAAAATGAAAGTGCCTTGGGAAACATTCCAAAAAACATAGAATTAAGAAAATCAATTGATATTTTTCGAGGGACTCTTGGGACAGTCAATATAGCCTTAACTTCTGATGCAAATAATATTTCCTTTCCATCATAGAAATAGTAAAGCGGCTTGATTCCAATGCGATCTCGTACAGCCACCACCCTGTTTTTGTGACTATCCCAAATTATAAATGCAAATTCACCATTGAGTTTATCGAAAAAACTTAAGTCATATTTCTCATAAAGTGCCAATGCGACTTCTGTATCAGACGAGGTATGAAATACAAAGCCTAATTTCTCAAGATCACTACGGATAGACTTATAATCATAAAGCTCTCCATTAAAAACAATGCACAAACTGCCATCATGGTTATATAACGGCTGAGCACCTGTGGATAAATCAATAATGCTCAGTCTTGCATGACCAAGCGCAACTCTTTGATTACTCAGTAAAGCATACCCATTATCATCTGGACCACGATGGGTAAGCATAGAGGTCATTGCTATAATATCTTCTTTATTAACGGGTTTTTGATCTAAGCTTATAATGCCTGTTATACCACACATTATGTCGTCCGCCCCTGTAAATATTAGATACTTTTTAATCATTATAGCTTAAATATGGGGCTCATTTTTAACAAAAACCTTGGCATATACTTATCGACATCGAAAGGTGTAACACTATAAACAACTTTAAATTAATATAGATTAACAACAATTTATATTTGTTAAATTAGGAATAAGTTAATTCAAGGAATGCAAAATGAATGACACAACTAACTCTCAGTTATCTCAATTATCTCTGATAGAAAAAATTGGCGTTACTATAGGTCGATTAAATGAATTTGACTTGTTTAAGCGAACTCAATTATGGTTTTGTAAAAACATCACAAGCCACATCGTTTTAAAGCTTTTAGGTAGACGTATTTATGCTGATAATTTAGCTTGGATTTATGATTATAATCCACAATCGGGAACTTTACTTGCAGGAAACCATCGGACTTTTTTTGATTTATGGCTCACAATGAGTGCCTTTAATAAATTTAATTGGCTTAAACAAGTAACCTTTCCTGTACGTTCTAATTTTTTTTATGATAATCCAATTGGCATATGGTTTAATTTAATGTTGGGTATTGGAGTAATGTATCCCCCTATTTTTAGAGATTTGAATAAAGCAGATTGGAATAAAGATGCGATTAATAGACTAATTAATTTTCTTGCGACGCCAGGATCTCTCCTCGGCTTTCATCCCGAGGGCACTCGTAATAAAAATCCAGATCCTTATACCTTGTTGCCTGCAAAATCAGGTATTGGTGAGATTATCTTGCAAGCACAGCCAACCGTTGTTCCTTTCTTTATTAACGGACTTACCAATAATTTTATTGCCAATATTAAGCTTGATAAACAAAAAAATGCTAGATTGTCGCCAGTTATTATGGTTTTCGGTAATCCAATCGATTATACACATTTCTTACAAATGGACAAAAAAAGAGAAACATATAAATTAGTAGGAGAACATATTCTTGATCAAATCAGAGACCTCATTTACCGAGAAAGAAAAATTCGACAAGATTGTGAATCTGGCAAAATAAGTCCAAATGATCCTGGTTGGTTACTTTAAATATCTTCAAATCCCTAAACTATGAAACTAGATATTAAAAAAAAGCCATTGAATTTGACTATTCATTCTTAACAATCATTCATGACTATAAGATGCTAGTTTTGTAAAATCAAACCTAGATCGACTCATTTGTAAATAAAAAATAAATTATCGGTACCAATCATGATAAAACTTTGCCTAATACTTTTCTTCTCAATATTAGTCTTTAGCATTAATACACAAGCTGACACCTGGCAACCCTCACAAGGACATACTCAAATCCCTATCTGGCCGAAGTCCGCTTTACAGCCTACCAATTTGGAAGACATGAAAATCGTAACTAATCTGCTTGTTGCTGGCAAAGAGTGGATTAAAGTCAGTCGTGTTTCCCAACCTACGATGACTGTGTATTCTCCTAAAGTAAAAAATACTGGAGTTGCGGTGATAGTATTTCCCGGTGGTGGTTATCAAATTTTAGCGATTGATCTTGAAGGGTCTGAGGTATGTGATTGGCTTACAGCTAGAGGATTTACCTGCGTTTTGCTGAAATATCGCGTCCCAGGAGAAAACATAAAAATTAATGGAAAAAAGATTAAATCAGGTCCATACCCTAAATCATCATTAGCATTAGAAGATGCGCAAAGAACAATTAGATTAGTACGCTTTAATGCAGCTAAATTGCATGTTGATCCGCATAAGATTGGCGTTCTTGGCTTTTCTGCTGGTGGCCATTTGGTTACAGCAACCAGTACACTATTTCAAAAACATATATATAAAGCTGTAGATGAAGCCGATAAAGCAAGCTGTCGACCTGATTTTGGTATTGCATTGTATCCAGGACATCTGTGGATTGATGAAAATAAATTTGAGTTAAATTCAAATGTTCCTGTCACCAATAAAACGCCTCCTACTTTTTTGCTACAAGCAGAAGATGATCATATAGACAGTGTAAACAATTCATTAGTTTATTATATCGCCTTGAAGAATGCTGGAGTTCCAGTCGAGATGCATTTATATGCACAAGGAGGTCATGCATTTGGTTTACGTCATACAAAATTTCCAATTACAGATTGGCCTCGTTTAGTAGAAACCTGGTTGCGTACGATTGGGATGATTAAATAGTTAAATAATCCGACTGTTTGTAAGTTCACGAGTCTTAAATAAACTATCCGCTTCGTTTATGAGAAAGAGTTGAAATTCGCAAAATATTCTGACATTTTTGCCTTTTGTGAAAAATTAAACGTCATAATAACAAGTCAAGTCTCCTCCTAAAATCAACCTGGAAGCATCTCTTAGATAGATTCTCGAGCCTTGCCTTAGCTTTTATTTGGTTACTCACCAGCAGGTTGAGCCAAAGGATTTTGATAAAAAAATATGCTAACAAAACAATGAGATGCGATTTAAATTGTATAAATATGTACAAAAATATGTCCAAAATATATTCAAAACATTGACATACCATTTGATTGTGTATAAAATAAACAATCTGTTTTTATAAATCTTTAAGAAGGAGAATAATATTCTTAAAGCTTTTGAATTTTAGGCATTTTTTGAGAATAGTCGAGGTTTTTTAATGAGAAGAATTAATATTAAATCACCAATATTAAGCGCAGACGCGTTATCTGGTAATAGAAATCGATATGACCAATTTCTGGCATTTTACAATCAAATTGACCATATTCTTAAAAGTTTTACTGAAAGTGAATCCAAATTATCTATAAAACGGAGGCGTCAACAAAATAAATTATTTTTATGCCTATTTCGCTGTGCGAGTAAAGATCCTAAAGTAGCATTTGTCGAAGATGTTCTAAAAGGTATATTAAAGATAAATAAAACAATTTTGAAGGATATGGAAACTCTAACGGTTCGTTTAGATCCAGCATATTTAGAACAAAAATTTAATGCCATGCAACAAGTTTGGACTGAAGAATTAAGAAAACCAAAACATAAGCTAGTTAAGATGACAGATCCAGATGCTTTCAGTGATTGTCATAAAAATTTTTCTGATATTATTGCAAGAGGAATTGCAAGAATAAAAGAGACAGAATCAGACAAACCTGAGCTGTCTGAGTTTAAAAAATATGAGAGAGAAGAAAAGCGAATGCAAGATTCGTATAACTTTTCTATATCTTCATCATTTTCGCGAAATATATCTAGTCTATAAGAATGTTCAGAACATTAATTTCATTGACGCCGATAAAGAAACTGTCGGCCGGATTTTAGTATTGTATCTTAAACACTTCTAAATTGATGAAAATAAATTTAAATACAAATATTCCTGTCACCAATAAAACGCCTCCTACTTTTTTGCTATTTGTATGCACAAGGCGGTCATGCATTTGGTTTGCGTCATACAAAGCTTTCAATAACGGATTGGCCTCAATTAGTGAAAACTTGGCTGAGTACGATTGGGATGATTAAATTGTCTCAATAATATCATCGAGCATTGAATATTAAAAATTATGCTTATATTGCGATAATGATCAATTGTTATACTCAAAAATTCCTGCAGCCATTTAGAATACTTTTTAAAATATAAGTATTCATTCAATTTTTTAAAACAATACCTAAGATATTTATAGGCTATCCTTATATTTGGTGAATCTACTAGTTAAATATCAAGGAGATAAGGTGATGCGAATACTATTCGTCAACACAGGACCTTGGGGCACAGGAAGCTTTACCTCAATTAAAGGGTTGACTAAAGAATTACTAAAGTTAGGGCATGAAGTAAAAATTTTCTTCCCTGATGCGAATTATGAATCAACCGACAAAAATGAATATTACAGTAACCAAGATCTTTATCACATCTGGAAATTTCCTATTAAAACAGAGATAGCCAATTTACCTACTTTTCCATTAATGATTACTGATCCTCATCCAAGAAATCCAAATGCTATTACTTTTAAAGAACTGACTGATCAACAACTCCATGTGTATCAAGATGAATTACGTAAACAACTCTCAAAAGTCATTACATCATTTAAACCAGACATAATTGAATGCCATCATATTTGGTATGCAAGTTGGATATTAGCGCAAATGGGAATGGATTTTATTGTAACAGCGCATCATAGCGATCAATTAGGATTTCGTTACGATAATCGCATTCAAAGTAAAGCAATAGCAAGTGCAGAAAAAGCCAAGAAAATTATCGCAATTTCAGAACTGGTAAAACATGAAGTGATGAGACTTTATCATGTGGATCAAGATAAAATAATTATAACTGCAAATGGATATGATAGAGATATATTTAGAGTTATATCCGTTGATAGAAAAGAATTACTAAAAAAACTTGCCATTGATTTGCCTGAAAATGCCAAGATAGTGAATTTCGCAGGAAAAATATCACGAACGAAAGGATTTGATACATTATTACAAGCAAACAAATTAATAGATCCAAAATTGAATATCCATTTTATCGTAATGGGATCAGGCGATATTCAACAGATATGTAGCAAGTTGGATAAGGATTCTTATAGCTTAGACAATATGCATTTTGTTGGTCATCAAACTCCAGAAATTGTTGCCGATATTCATAATATTTCATTATTAAGTGTAATGCCTTCTCGTAGTGAAGGATTTGGCATCGCTAGCTTAGAAGCAATGGGTTGTGGATTACCTATGATATTTAGCCGTTGTGGCGGACCTGAAAAATTTTCCGTGGGCAAAGATATTGAAGTAGGATCCGCAGAACAATTAGCTCAAGGAATAATGGACATATTAAAAATGTCTGCTGATGAGTATCGCAAGCTTCGCAATCAAGCGATAAAAGCGGCTGAAAAATTTTCAATGAGTGCGATTACTCAGCAGCATTTGGAAATTTATGATTCTATTCTTTAGTGAGACACTCAACATGTTAATACTGAAGATATTTGAAAAATTTTCAACAAAAATACGATTGAAATGATACGCAAATTTGTCGGTGACTGCAATTGGATAATGGAAATTATCCATACAACATAACGTTTATCATCGTAAAAAATTTCCCTTACTAACACATTTTTTCTGATGCAGAAGTTCTGATGACATTGAAGCAAAACCCTGATCCAAAGCATTACTGGAAAATTGATCAATTTTGAACATTAAAAAATAACTTCCATAGATTTTCTCATCTTGAATATTTAGTAATTCATCTTTTATTTAGAGGATGGCTATTTTGGATGTTGAAGGTAGCGCACTTTAAAAGGTTACAATTTTGTAAAAAATTTGTTTTTACTCTGAGCTCGTATCCAATCACTGGTAAAATAAAAGAACTAGAGCTAGGAGAAGATTATGGGCAAAATATTTGGTGTTCTTTTTATCCGTCTCTTCGTTTATTGGGTATCTTGTCGTCAATGAAAGAATTATTCTTGGCGAACAAAAAATCGCTACTGATCAAGAAAAATATCAAAAAGGAGAAATCAAACTTGAAACAGGTGAAGAGAAATTATCCGCTGCAAAAGAAAAATTAGCGGCAGGAAAAAAGCAACAAGCAGAAGGAAAAGAACAATTAGCACGAGGCGAGGAGAAATTATCAGCGGGCAAAAAGCAGTTAGCAATAGGCGAAAAAAAATTAGCAGCTGGTAAAACAAAATTATCAAATGCAAAACAAACAATGACAGATATTGAAAATATCCCTCTTGTTGGCCAAGCTGTGGAAATGGT
>JANWKO010000189.1 GCA_025451335.1 Gammaproteobacteria bacterium | reverse complement strand
GCAATACCAATTAAAGATTGCGATTCAATATGTTCAATATCATTAACCGTTGTTGTCAGAACTCGTTCGAAATAGCCGGTAATACGACCTGACATTTCACTTGGCAGTAAACCAGTATAAGTCCAAACAACGCCTACAACTGGAATTTTAATATTGGGAAAGATATCTTTTGAAGTTTTTAAGATTGATGTGATGCCCAACAAAAGCAATAAGATTGCTAATACAATAAAAGTATAGGGTTTTTCTAGAGCAATCCTAACAATCCACATTCTCAATCCCTTAAGATACGTGGTTACAAGCAAAGATCATACCAAATATAATAATTTGTCTAAATAGATAATTTTTTAAAAAGTTACTTAAATATATTAGAATCTATTGATAGAGCTCTTTAACATTGATCTGATGATTACCTGAGCGCTATAATCCAAAATAACCAAAAAGGAAAGGAAAGCCTATGAAGTTTAAATCATTGATTTTTTCTATTTTGACGACTCTATCTTTATTAGTTGCTTCAACTGTCCTTGCAGATCAAAGCAAAGATCCACCTACATGCCCTAGTGTAAGTCACTTACAAAAATCTATATTTGTTGTCTCTGCCCCGACGCCTGGGGATTCAACTACCTGGCTAGTTTTACAACCACCAAACCATTACGGTACATCACAAACCTGGCTATTTGGTCTTGCAGTTTATGCAGACGATCGTTTCGAATCGTATAAGAATGCTTATAAAGCACTTTCAAGACTTGGTAATTCAGCTGGCGCTTACAACGTATTGGGCGTATGGTTTTGTGATTATCCTGCAGGAATGGGAACAGGTGGCCAAGCAAGAATTATAAATTTATAATGTGCTCTGTTGAATCATAATTAATTCAAGGAAGAAGCAATTATGAAAAATATTTCAGTCTCTAAGTTTATGGGCATTGCCATCTCTCTCGTTTTGATACATTCAAGTAGCCAGGCATTTGCACTAAAAGGATTTATACCAAATGGTTGGAAAGCACGCCCCCCACATCATATTAAGCCACATACCAATCCATTATTGCCATCAGGATTTTCACCTGCGCAAATTATCAAAGGTTACGGCTTTCCTTCTAATCTACAGGGCGCAGGTCAAACCATTGCGATAATCGATGCATTTGATAACCCAAATGTGGAATCAGATTTATTAACATTCACAAATACATATGGCTTGCCTGCTTGCACAACAGCGAATGGATGTTTTAAAAAGATTTACGCCAGTGGTTCACAGCCAACAGGTGACACCGATTGGGGATTAGAAATGTCACTCGATGTGCAATGGGCACATGCTATTGCCCCTCTCGCTAAAATTATTTTAATTGAAACTGCGGACGCTAGCTCAAGCTTATTTGATGCTATACAGGTTGCTATCAATAATAACGCAACCGTTATTTCATGCAGCTGGGGAGGTCCAGAATATAGTGGCGAACAATCCTTAGATAGTATTTTTCAAAATAGTCCCATTCCTGTTGTTGTTTCTTCGGGAGATAGTGGAGCAGGAGTCAACTATCCTGCTGCATCACCTTATGTGCTTAGTGTAGGCGGTACCGCACTCACGTTAAATTCAGATGGCAGTTATTTAAGTGAAGTTGCTTGGAGTGGATCCAGCGGCGGAATAAGTGCTTATGAAACGGTGCCAAGTTACCAATCCAATTTTCCTATACCGCAAAATCCCGGTTCAAAAAGAGGCGTTCCTGATGTGAGTTATAATGCTGCTCAGAATACGGGTTTTTCTGTCTACGATAGTTATGGTCAAGGCGGTTGGTTAGTCGTAGGTGGTACCAGCGCAGGAGCTCCTCAATGGGCAGCGTTAATTGCTATTGTAAATGGTGCAGCAGGTAAAAATATGACGAGCGCAAATATGTCTATCTATACCGCAGCACTCTCTAACTACTCCACTATGTTTCATGATATTACCTCCGGTCAAAATGGAAGCTGTGGTTATTATTGTCAAGCCCAGACCGGTTATGACTATGTTACTGGCTTAGGATCACCAAAGACACAAGCTTTGATTTCGGATCTATTGAATGGTACCCAAATTCTGCAAATAACCAATTCCTTATACAATAGCGAAGCCAGCTCACCTGGCATGACAAAATCCAGCGCATTATTCCAATTTTTTGCTGGCTCCACTATTTGTGATGCTCGAACTGTAACTTATGGCAGTGCATTAACTGTACAGCCAGGCGTAACAGGCACATCAACAGGACATACTACTTGCACATCTGGTCAAAAAATTACCAATGTTAAAATAACCCCTATTACAGCCAATGCAGCTGTGGGTCCTGTATTTGGAACGACCACTTCGACATTTAACGTCGCCAATTCTTCTGGAATTACACAAATGACTCTGCAATTAAAAGCCAATGATGGCACGGATTACGCGCCTGTTTTTGACACGACTAATGGAGCTATAAAAACTTCAGGGACACCTGATTTAGTCATGGTATCGTGAAATGTAGCGTCACTAAAGATTTAACAAATGTTGTTCCTCACCATGACAAACCCACGTGTTAGTGACAAATATATTTGTCACTAACAATGTATAAAACCAACGTTGACAACATACCTTGAGCGATTATAATTCGGCAAAATCTTTACATAATTCATAATCCTAATTCCCGCTTGGACTTACTGCGTAGATAAAGACCTAAGCGACGAATTTAGGGAACGGTTGTTTTTTATTTAAATAAATAAACCAGGGCCTATTTACAATTCGCTAGGCTGAGCCTCAAATCTTTGATTTTCGCGCATCGTAGCGCAGTTTACGTTGTTGGTAAATGAGCAGCGAAGCACAGAAAATCGAAGATTTGAGGCCAGCATAGTAGAATTGTAAACAGGCCTAATATAACGAGGAAAATGCAATGCTTAGCAGCGCAAAAACCGACACAAGACCCAGTTTAAAAGTCCTTCTTTTAGGATCATCGAAAGATGCAGCAAAGAAAAAAGAAATAGCTTCTTTATTAAGAGATGAACAGCACTCTTTCAATGGCATTGGTACAATTGGCATAGATTTTTTTTACTCCAGCAATAATGATTTGAAATTGCAAGTTTGGGATTTAGCGGGTCAAGACCGATATAAAGATATTTCTCCTTCTTATTTAAAAGGAGCAAATATCGTTTTACTTTGTCCAGACGATGAAGAACATCTCGCAGCATTATTATTTAAAAAAGCAAAATTAGAAAAAACCGAATCCTCTGTACGCTTTTATGTTGTTGCCAACCCTATTTTAAAAGCAAGTGAATTTCTCGAAAAAGAAATTGTTTTAACTCTTGATAAAAATCTAAAAGAAGAACTATTGAAAAAATCACAACACGTTTTTAATGGAATACAATCATTTAAAAAGATACCAACATTTATTAAAAGCAAATCAATGGAAGAAACTAAAATCCATCATGAAGTAGAACCTAAAAAATTTTCAATATTTAGAAATTCTTAATTTTGCATTCTAACTAAAAAACTAGGACCTGTTGAAAATTCGCTAGGCTAAGCCTTCAATCCCCGATTTTCGATTAAATATTTGATTACTTAGAAGCGCGCTGTTTACGTTATTGGCAAATGAGTAGCGAAGCGCTGAAAATCGAAGATTTGCGACCAGCATAGTAGAATTTCAGTAGGTCCCCTAATTCTTGTTTAGAATAAAACTGCATGATGGCTCTACTAAGGGTTTAAATAATTTTACACTCACTTTAGTCGTTATAATGTATGCTATTACAAATGCAATGATCAAATTGATAAATATATTCAACATAGAGTAAAAAGTAGAAATAGGAAATAATTTGTTTAGGCCGATAAAGCCTATAAACATTACTGGAAATATATGTAATATGTATGAGTACATTGAATTTTGGCCATGCAATGTTATTGTATTCATTTTTTTTGGAATCAAACAAAGAAATCCATAAATGCCGATCAGCCCCAAACTGAAAATAATCATTCGATAAATAATAGCACTCCAGCCTTCCAATCCGCAGTGGTTGAAAGAATAAGATCCATACGCTAACCGAGTAAATACATCATATTGTGTTGACGAAAGACAAAAACAAAAAATAATCAACAATGAAAAAATAATTAATGATAAAAAGTAATGATTTTTTAAATTAGCCAAATAGTATTTAAAATTAAATCCAAGTAAAAAATAAGGGAATAAAACTACAGAACGCATAATAGATAGGGTATCTTTTTTTATGTCCACAGGAGCATAAATACTTGCTGTTTCTGCTCCTAAAGTATCGACATAGCCTATTCCCACACTCAATATGAGTGCAAATAAAAATGAAAAACGCAGTTGATTAAAAAGAGGAAGCATTAATTTCCATGTCGCTAAACTTAACAAATACCACAATTGTGCATTGGGATCAAAAAAGAAATATTCATGTCTAGCTTGGGAAATAAAATGAGTTAAAATAAAATAAAGAATACAATTAAAAATAAAATATGGAATTAAAAATCTTTCAAACATTTTAGCATATTTATCTTTTGTCAAAATTTCTGAACTAAATACTCCAGAAATAAATGCTAAACAAGGCATTGTAAAAATAAGATGGAATAAATAAATATTGTTTTCAATAAAAGTTTGATTCCCAGTCCAGGGCCCAAAGAAATGACCGAAAACGACTAAGACATTTAAAAAAAATCTTGCGTTATCTAATCGATAATCCCTGATCAAACAAACCCTCCGACGGCAAAATATTGCGCAGAATTTATAATCATACTAAATTCTGATTTCTTTTCCAAGCCAATTTTCTACATTTAAAACATGAATTCCAGTTAATCCGGATATTTCCTCATGAAGCGTCATGAGAACGAAACAAGAACAAATGTATAAAGCGCGCGGTGCATTTTGCTCTTGTTTCGTTCGAAGCAACTTAATGATGAAATATACGGATTAAGTATAGCACTAAACTAATTTGATAAATAAAACAATAACAGAGATTATTAAAATAAAAATGGGTGTTACATTACCACCGATCACTTGATAAGGACCTGCCATCTTTTTGATATTCCTTCCCACTAAAATCACTAAAGCTGGCAAGACTCCAAACAATAAAACATCAATAAATCCACCGGCAAAACCTAACGCTTTCAAAAAAAGATTCGGATAGAAAAGCGCGCAAATCAATGGCGGCACAAAAATGAGACCACATAAAATTAACTGATTATTTTGCTCTTTTTGAAACGTTTTCTTAAATCCATCTTGCATAAAATCTATAAAACTCACCGCACTCGGTAAAAATGAAGTCAATATCGCAAACAAAGAAAAGGCTTTAACGAAATAGATGGCAGATAAAGATTGCGTTGCCCCTTGTAACAAATCTGTTACCAAGTTAGCTTCTTTTATATTGGTTGAGTCAACTGAAGTTAACATGCCTAAAATCACATAATTCCATAACATATAAATAAAAAATGGAATCAGATTTCCTATAATGATTGCAAATCGAATTGCATTTACATTTTTTTTGAGATAATGCGTTAAACTAGGCACTAAATTTTGATAGCCAAAACAGATAAGCAAAATCGGTATTGTCGCTAATGCGGCTGTCAAATCCACACGAGTTAAATTTTCATGACTCACCTGAGGCAAACCTATCGAAACTAGAATTAAATATGAAACAACTAAACCAATTAACAAGCCACGATTTAATCCATCAACGATTTTTGTACCTGAATAAGTAATCAATCCCACGAAAGCAAAACAGGTAAAAATTCCCGTCGTATGCGAAACAGGACGTTGGAACACAGAACTAAGAATATCGGCAAACAGTGCCCCGCCTCCATCGAGATAAGCGACGAATAAACAATAAAAAAGGAATAAAAATAATATTAATGTAAGAGATTTTCCGACTTTACCTAAGGTCTGCTCTACAATTGTAGGTAAATTCACTTTATTATCAAACCATAAGGTTGCCTCAAGCAGCAGCAAACCCGTTGCCGTCGTAAATAAGTAGCATAACAACATAACAATAGAGGAAGGCATAAATCCAGCTAATGCGCTCATAACAGGTAAACCGATCATACCTGCACCGATACAACACCCAGTCACTAACAACATAGCGCCTAGGGCTCCGGGGGTTTTTAATAATGCGAATAAACTCATCTATTTAACCTGCTGATTATATTAAACAAAAAATTGTTATAAGTTTGGAATTAGTTTTGTAATGTTACAGCATTACATGAGTATTTGTCAAGGGGTTATTTCTAAATTAGTTATAACACACCCCTTAACCACAGCCTCTTTGAATCTTTTTCAAAAATTAATAAATTACATATCCAATATCAATTATACGGATAGTGAGATGCATAAGATTTCTTGCGTGAGCCTGTTCTCGAGCTCCTGGCCTGCGCCCGATTGAAATAATCTAGAATAAGCTTGGATTTGACTTTATAATGTTCTATTTCTATTTTTTGAATTTTCGAAATTCTTTATGAATATTTGAATCAATTCGCATAAATAATGTAGGAAAAAGCTTATATATCCAATAACTCAATTTAACATTTAAAGGAAAAGCTATCATAAATTTTTTATTAGCAACCCCTTTTAAAATATTAGTAGCAGCCTCGTCTGTAGATATCGGTTTATTGTTTTATGAAACAAGAACTGCCGTCATAGTTGATTGCATGACAGGGCTGCTGACGCTCTCAGTTTCTACAACTC
>JANWKO010000188.1 GCA_025451335.1 Gammaproteobacteria bacterium | reverse complement strand
TTCAAAAGAAATTAATGCATTGAATTTATTCAATTTTGAATAAAAAAACAGGCAGTTAATATGAAACAGATATTGCAAATAATGGCATTCGGCATACTTTTTTATGTATGTTGCTTAACGTTATTATTCAAATTTGTCCTGCCAAATAATATGTCTCAACCTGCAATTCTATTTGCGTTAGAACCGCTGTTGCTAGTAGCTTGCATATCTCTTGCGGTTCTACTACGAAACAAATTCAATTCGCTTGATTTAATTAAACAAGAAAAAAACGAAATCAAATTGAATTTATCTAAAAATAAAAACTTGCTAGAAAAAATTCTGCAAAACGCAACCATAGGAATGGCTGTCCTTAATATCCGAGGACAAATTATCCAATTAAATGATTTGTTTAGCAATCTCACAGGAATTCCTGGTAACAAATTAATGATGATGGATTTTCTACAATTTTTATCACTAGGTGGTGCGGATAGTTATAGTTATGGCATTGAACTAGAGAAAATGAGAAATCACATATTAAATTCTTTTCAAACCGAAATGCAATGGCAAAATCCAATTGGAGAGTTGCTCTACCTTGATATTCAATTATCACTAGTATGCGATCACCTTAGTGAACCTATTTATTTTATTGTAAATGTAAAAAATAATACAGAACAGAAAAAAATAAAAAATCAATTAGCACATGCCATTAATTATGACTCATTAACAGGCATAGCAAATAGAGATGGAATGTATCAATTAGCCAATGAATTAATTACAAATGATAGCACATCAAAACGATTTATATTGATCGCGACTGATGTTGACAAATTCAATAGCATTATTAATGTATTAGGATATGATGCTGGAGATAACATATTAAAAACAGTAGCCGAACGAATAAATAAATCTATCAGCGGTAAAGATTTCGTAGCTAGGGTTTCAGGAGACTTATTTGTAATCATCGTCAGTAATTTGAAAGACAGAGAAATGGTACAAACAATTATTCAAAAATTAACAGAAGCTGTTACCAAACCAATACAATTAGATAAACAGGAAATATATATTACCTTGAGCATAGGAGTTAGTGTTTATCCAGAAGACGGGAATAATATAAAAACCTTATTGAAAAATGCTGTCATTGCTTTACAACAAGCTAAGGATGTTGGACGAAACAATTATCAACTTTTTAGTAATGAATTTACAACCATTATCGACCATGATTTAGCACTAAGAACAGCGTTAAATGGTTCACTATTACGTAATGAATTTTTCTTGCATTATCAACCTAAACTAGATTTAACATCACTTAAATTCACAGGTGTAGAAGCATTTTTGAGATGGAAAAATAATCAATTTCAAGACGTAAATTCTGGTGAAATCATTAAAATTGCGATTGATAGTGGCTTAATTATTCCCGTGGGAGAGTGGGTCAGACAAAGTGTATTTGAGCAACTAAAACGATGGCAAAACATGGGTTTAAATGATAAGACGATTGCTATCAATTGTTCATTGCGAGAAATCCATCAACGTTTATTTGCAGATAAAATAATAGGAATGTGCAATGAATTGAATATACCTCCTAATTTAATTGAAATTGAATTTGCAGAAAATGATATTATGCGAGATCCAAAATTTATTTTGGATGTTTTGTATAGATTAAAAAACAAAGGTATTACAGTTGTAATTGATGACTATGGAAATGGTAAATGTTCATTAAATTATTTAAAGAAATTAGGATTGGATAAAATTAAAATAAATACTGTTTACATTAATCAAATTCAAATTGATGATATATCAACAACCATGATCACTGCAATCATTGACTCTGCTAACAAAATTGGTATTAAAACTATAGCAGCTAAAGTAGAAAATAAAGAACAATTTCAATTTTTGCGTAAATTAGGTTGCACAGAAATTCAAGGATATTATGTTTGTGAACCTATAAATAATTCTGAGATAACAACATATTTGTTAGATGAACAGAGCAAAGTTGTAGAAAAGTTTAACTCTGGGAATTGTGATAAAGAGGATTTACAATCATGAATAACATGGATGAGTTTACGAAAGATAAACAGAATATTTATGATAATCTCGCCCTTTCGCCTAAATTATATGGTCGGGAAGAACAGATTAAGCAGTTACTTGATAATTTTGAACAAACACTCATGGGAAATACGCAATTATTACTTGTGTCCGGATACTCAGGTATTGGAAAAACTTCTTTAGTTAATGAGTTAAATGAACCAATTAAAAAAAATAATAGCATCTTCATCAAAGGTAAATATGATCAATTACAACGATCCACACCATATAGCGCAATAATCGAGGCGTTTAAAGATCTCATTGGCCGTTTATTAGCTGATCCCGATAAAAAGTTGAAAACAATGCGAGATGCTTGGCTTGCTGTGTTAGGTAATAATGGAAAAATCATTGTTGATGTCATCCCAGAAATAGCTTTCATTATTGGTAAACAACCTCCTGTCCCCGAATTATCCCCAGCTGAAGAACAAAATCGCTTCATGATAACATTGCAAAATTTCATTCGAGCAATCGCACAACCAGAACATCCTTTGGTATTATTTTTAGATGATCTACAATGGATAGATATTGCTTCGTTGCAACTTATCAACGCTTTGTTATCTGATTATGATTTAAAATATTTTCTATTAGTAGGTGCATATCGAGATAATGAGTTAAAAGAATATCATCCACTTACGGTAGCTTTAAATAAGTTTAAAGAACTAGGAATTCCTGTAAACAAGATATCATTAGCTTCTCTAACTAAGGAGGATATTGAAAATTATTTAAAAGATAGCTTTAATTGCAATATAGAACAGGTTAAATCCTTAGCTTCGTTACTTTTGGAAAAAACACATGGCAATCCATTTTTTATCAATCAATTCTTAAACGTGCTATATCATAAGAAATTATTGACATTCTATGATGATAGACATGAATGGCAATGGGATAACTCCAATGTTGAATTAAATGAAAATATTGAAAACATTATTAGCTTATTGACATTCCGTATTCATCAATTATCCGATAAATCACAATCCTTATTAAAATTGGCGTCTTGCATTGGACATATTTTTGATTTAAAAACGTTAGCAATTATAAATGAGCAATCTGTTCCTGAAACAATACAAACTCTGGCTGATCCCATTTCACTTAATTTAATTATACCAATTGATGGTAATCATAATGCAACAATATTAACAAATGAACACAATACCGAATATTCAACATCACGATATCAATTTATTCATGATCACGTGCAAAA
Organism: Gammaproteobacteria bacterium; assembly: GCA_025451335.1. Classification (GTDB taxonomy): domain Bacteria; phylum Pseudomonadota; class Gammaproteobacteria; order DSM-16500; family DSM-16500; genus JAJPGW01. Next base: position 19,252 of record JANWKO010000188.1, on the reverse strand, counting down.
TGCAGCATATACATTGATTGAAAATGATTTACGTCAACAAGTCCATTTACGTATTGGAAGAATGTTATTAAAGGATAAAGTATTACTTGAGGGCGATAATACTTTATTTGATATAGTCAATCATTTCGTGGAAAGTTTATCTTTAATAACAGATCCCTCTGAAAAAAAGCAAATCGCAAAATACTGTCTCTGGGCAGGTAAAAAAAGTAAAGCATCTTCCGCTTACCAAGCAGCAAAAAACTATTTACTTGCCGCAAGTTTATTACTTAATCCAATCTCAACTACCAATTCTAGCAAATTAACATTTTCAGTTTACAAGGAATTAGCTGTATGTAAATACTTGACAGGTGATTTTGAGAAAGCGGAAAATGATTTTCAAACATTAATTGCTTGTACAACCAATATAACTAATAAATTAGAGTGTTATAAATTATATTGTGCTATGTTAGCTACTCGTAATAGACATACGGATGCTATTACACATGGTTTAATTGCATTGAAATTAATGGGCATTACAATACCTTCAAACCCCAACTTATTTCACATTTTATGTGCAATATTGCGAATTAAATTGCAATTAAGAGGTCGACACATACAGAACGTTGATCTATTACCCATTAAGAATTCAAGGCAACGTGCGGCAATTGATTTAATAAGTCAAATGTTTAATAGTGCGTTCATTATTAATCAAAATTTATTTTTGTTATTAACATGCACAAATGTTAATCTTGGCTTACGATACGGTTATTCAGATAGTACAGGATTTGCTTGCGTTGTTTACGCGTTTATTATGATGCATGCGCTAAATCGCTATAATGAAGGCATTGATTTCGTTGAGTGTTATAACATATTAGCACAAATTCATTTAGCACCAAGTTTTTCTGGAAGAAGTCATTTTGTGTTGGGTAGTTTTATTTATCCTTATCGATATCCCATAACTATGTCATTTGAGACAATTGCAAAAGCTTATCAGTTCTCTTATGAAACTGGAGATCTTGCATACAGTAACTATTCAAATATACTTTTAATTATTATGGCTCAAATGGCTGGTTACCCCATATCAAAATGGGAAAAATTAATTAAAACCACGCTGACATTTAGTAATAAAATTAAAATGCTGGATTTTAAAACATTAGCAAATTTTTATCAGTATTCTCTAAAATGTTTAACTCAGTCAGAAATCGATAATTCTCATATTTTAAAATTTGAACAAGAAATTATTCAAAATAAGAATACTACTGAGAAATGTTTTTTTTATAGTGCATGTACCAAGCTATATTTTCATTTAGATAATTTTTCAGCCGCAAAAGAATTTGGTAAAAAGCATTTACAAATTGAAAGTTATGCCTTAGGTATGGTGAGTATTTTAATTGGAATATTTTATTATTCACTTGCAATAAGTTCTGAAGCAAGCTATTTGCATGAAATTTCTCGTGAGCATCAAATAGTTTTTCTTAAATCAATGAAAAAAATCAAGCGTTGGATGAAATGGTGCCCAACTAATTTCAAGGCATATTATTTGTTAATGATTGGTGAACATGCTCGGTTGGTTAACAAACCAAAACAAGCTATTAATTTATATAAAGACGTTATCGAAATTGCTAATAAGCAAAACATGCTGGATACTTTAGCGATTGCGAACGAGCGAGTAGGCAACTTATATCTTGTAATGAATTTTCCTAAAAAGTCTAAATTATATCTTCAAAAAGCGCATGATACTTATCGGAAATGGGGCGCTCTAAAGAAGTGTCAATTATTGGCGCAACAATATCCTTTTGTGTGTGATTAAAAATGACGGCGTGGTGAAATTATCTTTTTCACCACGCACAGGTGGCGAGTAATTATTCAGATTTTCATTCTGGGTTTCATTTCTGCCTCAGATTTTTCGTTTTTTGATTTTAAGTTGCTATAAATCCAGCTAGTAAAAAAAACAATAACTGCGGCACCAAGAGCAGGTTTAAACATGGCTTGCGAATATGTTTGTTCGGAATTCATAACTTTTTGGGCAAGAAAATTGCCGAGCGCACCACTAAGAAGTTGTCCAACAGAAAAAGCAATCGAAGCTCCAAATTCTGTTGTTCTTTCAGGATTCGTTATCGGAACATCGGATTGGTTATCCAGTGCGTAGATAATGCCACTACCGATCGCTGCCGTTGTTGCTATGGATTTCGTTTCTGACAAAGAATTGTTACATATGAAAGCACCAGCTGCGCCTGAAAAAAGTCCAAACATCATACCTTCACAGCCGTTGCGAAAATGCCCACGTTTTACCTCTTTTTTTTGTTCAGTTGATTCTTTCTTTTTTGCTAACGATTCTTTCTTCTGCTCAACTTCGGCACTACCTGCAATTGAAGTCAATACTGGAGATACAGGTTTAATTGCAGCCTCAAAAGCTTCAGCCCAGCCTTTAGACTTCGTCGCCCATTCAAGTGAATGTTCATGTAAGCTCAAAGCTGCTTGAGTAAACAGCTTGTCATACTGGGTCTCTTTGATTTTATTTTTATATCGATGTAATCCTGCCAAAAATCTAACTAGATAAAGATGATGAATTTCTTTAGCTTTAAACCAGCTTGCTTCAGAAATATGTTCAACATTAGTTTTCAAAGCATGTAATGTCACCAATGTTTTGAATGAATCACCGCCAAAGATATCTTTTAAATTTTCAGTGATGATTGCTCGATCATCAGCATTTTCTTCACGTAAATGCATTCTGACACGCACTGCTAATTGAGAACTAGTTTTAATTTTCTCATCGGCAGATATCTTATCTCCATCTACAAATTGCATTTGTTTTTTTAAAAAAATTTTAGTTTCGATAAAAGAAATTTTTATGTCTACATTAGGTTGTGGTTTTTTTTCTAAAACTTGTTTTGGCAAAATCCTGCTTTCCATGTCGATCTCCATAAAAATAACATCATAACCTTTGGCAAATATCTTGAATAGTGGTTTTAAAAAATTATAATGGAAAAAATTGGTATGTTAGATTTTAATTATTGTTAAACTCTTGTTTGCCTTCGCAAAAATTCCATCGCCATTTTTGCATATTGCAATGGATTAGCTTTCAATGGATCTTGTTCTGCTTCAACCACACCCCAACCAGTATAATTTAATTCACGTAGTGCATGAAAAATGGGTTTGAAATCAATACAACCATCACCTGGAACGGTAAATACACCTTTCATAACTGATTCTCTAAAACTCAATTCATTGTTTCGAACGTATTCAAGAATTTCAGGACGAATATCTTTTAAGTGTACATGACGAATACGCGTGCCATATTTTTTTAATACTTTCATGGGATCACATCCAGCATAAGTTAAATGTCCTGTATCAAGTAATAATGAGACACAATCAGAATCGCTATCTCTCATCAATCGATCAATATCAGTTTCATTTTCTATGCCTGTACCCATATGATGATGATAAACAATATGCATGTCATTTTGTCTTGCGAGCACACCTACTTGATGCAAACCATCGATTAATTGGTGCCATTGAACATCGGTAAAAATAGGTTTGTCTTTTAAAATAGGAGAGGATTTGCTTACAATTGCGTGTCCGCATTCAGATACCACAATGACTTTGGCATTCATAGCTTTAAGAAAATTCATGTGTTGAATAAATCCAGATTTGGTTTCCTGCGCACGGTCTTCTTCAGTAAAAAAAAGACTATACCAGGCACTTGCTACCTCCAATTTTAGAGGGGTTAGTGCGTTTTTTAAAATCTCTATATCTCGAGGAAATTTGTGACCCATTTCACAACCACTAAATCCGGCTTCGGCCATTTCCCGAATACATTGCTCAAAAGAAATATGAGCACCGACTTCTGGCATATCATCGTTGCTCCAACCTATCGGTGCTATAGCAAATTTCATTTGATTTATTTCCTATTTAAGTTATTAAACTTTATTTTTCAAACAATGCGCTTTGAAAGTTTTTTGTGAATGTAGTTAATAAACCGTTAATAAACCCTGACTGATCCCATTTTATCCTTCATTTTCTCGTGTGAAGACCGCACTTGTTCTTCGTTTGAAACAACTGCAACAGGAACACGCCACCATGATTCATAGCCGTTACTCATGGTATGAGGTGCAACTTTGATCTCTATTACAGTGGATTTTTTTTCCTTTTTGGCCAAGGTCAATATATTTTTCAATTCACTTATATTTTCGGCAAAATATCCAACAGCACCTAGACTTTCGGCATATTTAGCAAAATTTATAGTTAGAGGTAATCCATCAAGACGATTAGATTGATTGCATCGATGACGGAATTCGTTACCGAAACCTTTACTACCATTTGCCATTTGCAAATTTTTAATGCATTGAAATCCATTATTATCAAATACAATAATATTTATTTTACAATTTTCTTGAATACTTGTAATTAATTCCGAATGCATCATGAGAAAACTACCATCACCAACTAAGACGTATACTTCCGCATGCGGATTTGCTAGTTTGACACCAAAACCTCCGGCTACTTCGTAACCCATGCAAGAAAATCCATATTCCATATGATATGTTCCAGGATGGGTTGTGCGCCAGAGACGATGTAAATCGCCTGGTAAACTTCCTGCCGCACAAACTACAATATCATTAGATCCAATAAAATCATTTAACACTCCAAGAATATTAGTTTGGGAATTTATATTTTTATTGTTAGTGAGATAATAGAGACGATTGACTTCTTCTTGCCATAAATCTCGATTTTTTTGAATATGTTGTTGATAAATTTGATCGGTTTGATAATTTGAATTAAGCAGTGCTTTTTTCAATGCGATTAAACCTTCCTTTGCATCGGCTTGCAGCAATAAACCATCCATTTTTTTACCATCAAAAGAACTGACATTCAAATGTACAATTTGCACTGCAGGATTTTGAAAAAGTGATTTTGATGACGTTGTGAAATCAGATAATCGGCTACCAATCACCAAAATGAGATCCGCTTCTTTAGCAAGAATATTTGCTGTTGAAGTGCCAGTTACCCCGATTCCGCCTGCACTCATTTTGTTATCCCAGCTAATAGCGCTTTTGCCTGCTTGCGTTTCAGCGACTGGAATTTTGAATGTATTCGCAAAATCTGCTAATTCATCACAGGCAAGGGAATAATGCACGCCACCACCAGCAATAATCAAAGGTTTTTTTGCAGCTAATACTTTTTCAACGGCTACTGCTAACTGTCTATCTGCTAATTTTCGTCTATCTAGATAATTAACACGTTTTGCAAAAAAAGATTCTGGATAATCATAACATTCTGTTTGAACATCTTGAGGCAAACAAAGAGTAACTGCACCTGTTTCAACAGGGTCTGTCAATACTCGCATTGCATTAAGTAAAGCCGTCATTAATTGTTCAGGACGGGAAATTCGATCCCAATATTTACTCACTGGCTTAAAACAATTATTTACTGTAATGGTGTAATCACTTGTGACTTCTAATTGCTGCAACACAGGATCCGGTTGACGACAAGCAAAGATGTCGCCTGGTAATAATAAAACCGGGATACGATTAATTGTGGCTGTAGCTGCGGCAGTAACCATATTAAGCGCACCGGGACCAATCGAAGAAGTGCAAGCAAAAATCGCCAAACGATTTTTTTGTTTGGCAAAGGCGGTCGCGGCATGCACCATACCTTGCTCATTATGCCCTTGATAATAATTCAAATCAGTATCAAGATATTCTAATGCTTCACCAAGACCTGTCACATTTCCATGACCAAAAATTCCGAAAACACCATGTACAAATTTATTTTGTTTCCCATCAATTTCTATATATTGGTTATCTAAGAATTTTAGTAATGCTTGCGACATAGTTAATTTTAGTGTTTTCATTGAATTCATCCTTAACCTAAAATTTTCACTTTATTAAACTGAGAATTGTTATTTATCGAAACAGAATCAAATACTGAATTTTTATTTACAAATTTCCTTGCCAAACACGTCCATTTGCTTCATCCGTTCGTGTCCAATTATGTTCTTCTGTAAATTCAGGCACCGTATAAGGCAAACCATCCAAGTGACGAATCACCCAAATGTAGTACATACCATAACCAGGGGCTGACGTTTGCGAATGATCTTTTTCATTTAATATTTTGTAAGTATCAAATTGACGTACTTTAAAAACTTCATCACCACATTCTGCATGTCCATATCCTTGCGGTTCCGTAAAGCGATAATGATAAATTTCGGGTTGTGGATGATGGTGGGGCGGATAGCTAGACCAACGACCGGGGGCATTAATCACTTCACCTAAAACCAACTTTGCATGTGGTCTGTTACGTATATCAAAAATCGTACGCACAACTCGATGAGCCGTATTGTTTAATAGATTTATTCCACGTTGCTCTGACTCAAGCAAATTTTTTTCAGAAAAAAATTCCGTTGCAAAATCCATATTATTAATAGTTTCCATCACTGCGAATTCACATTCTGATAATGCTTTGATACTTGCAAAACGACGCACTGCTACATGAATCGCATTAGGATTATCATCAAAACAAGATTGTCGGTTTGCCGCAAATTTCTTGTTATCGAAATAAAATTCGCATTGACCATGAATCAAGAGATAAGCAGACTCAAAGGACGAATTTATCATTTTTTCTTCACCTGGTAATAATTTTAAAATGCCAAAATGAATTCCCGTATCATGCTGTTCTTCACCAATTGAAGTAATCGAAGTAAAACCGGGGGTAAAACCTTGCGGATTACGTATCAGAAAGGGTGACATTTTCATATCCTTCTATAAATTTCTGCATTTCAGGAAAATGGGGCATTGCAGGTGCGCAACCATGACGTGTCACAACAATCGCCCCACATGCATTGGCATAATCAGCACTTAAGCTCCATGATTCATTACATAATAAACCACGCAACAAACCACTCATAAAAGCATCTCCAGCGCCCAAAACATTTAAAATCTTAACGGGAAAAGGTTTCGAGACAAGAGGATTTGACAAATCATCAAAGTAAATACAACAACCTTTTGCACCACGTTTTAACACTATAGGTGCGCTTGAATGTGAACGAATTTTTATAACCGATTCTTCTACTGTAGTTTGACCTGATGCAATTAAAATTTCTTCTTCAGTACCAACGATCAAATCACATTTTTTGAGTACTGCTTGATAGTAACTACTGACAGTATCAGAAAATTGATATCGTGATTCACCATCGCCTTTGTCAGTTACACCCCAAAGCACTGGACGATAATCCAAGTCAAAAATAACTTTTGTACCAACAGCTATGGCTGTTTCTATGGCATGATGAGTGGCTGAACGCATAGACTCTGTTGATAATCCTGTACCTGTGATCAACAATGATTTGGCTTTCGCAAAAAATGTTTTATCAATATCTTTACTACTAAGTTGCATATCAGCGCAATTTTCTCGATAAAAAATCAGCGGAAAGCGATCTGGTGGATCAATACCCAAAATCACTAATCCCGTTAAATGACGTTGAGTCTTTTTGAGCAAACTAATATTGACGTTTTCCTGTTGCAAAGTTGCAGTTAAAAAATTTCCCATAGCATCAGCACCGACACAAGAAAACATCGCACTTTTCAATCCTAAACGGGATGTTCCCACTGCAATATTTCCCGCACAACCACCAAGATATTTGCGAAATGTCTCGGTTTCTTCAATTGAGCAACCAATTTGTTCTGAATATAAATCCACAGCCACACGACCCATGCAGATAACATCCATTTCGCGAGAAGGAGAGAAATCCCATTGCTTATTCATGCAAATTCACTCCATTGCTCATGATTGATTTTTACAGGGCGATTTTCACGATGTGACTGATTTGCGGCAATTCCAATTACTACCGACATCAAGCCATCTTTGCCTGTAACAGCAATCGGCTTGTTATGTGCAATGCTGTCACAAAATGCTTGAATTTCCGCAATATATGACTCTTTATAACGTTCGAGAAAAAAATATAAAGGTTTTTCAGAAACAATACCATTTTGATTACTCAGTACTGTATTTGTTTGGCGATTATTTTCTGCGTGTACAGCACCATTATTACCAAATACTTCTACACGTTGATCGTAACCATAAACAGCTTGACGGCTATTATCGATGACACCGAGTGCGCCATTAGTAAATTTAAGGTTCACAATCGCTGTATCTAGATCATTAATGGTTTTGAAAATAGGATCAATTAATACATTGCCAGATGCATAAATTTCATCAATTTCACAATCGAGCAAAAAGCGTGCCATATCAAAATCATGAATTGTCATATCAAGAAACATTCCGCTTGATGCGTGAATATAACTACGTGGTGGAATTTCTGGGTCACGTGATGTAATACGAAGCAGATGTGGAGTACCAATATCTTTATTTTTTACCATCTGTTTAATTTTCGCAAAATTAGGATCAAAGCGACGATTAAAACCAATTTGTAATTTAACATCCGCTTTTTTTACTTCCTGTAATGCCATTTTAATTTGTTCAACATCACTGGAGATTGGTTTTTCACAAAAAATATCTTTTCCATTTCGCGCGCAAGCAATAATTTGTGGAACATGTAAAGCCGCAGGTGAACAAATAATCACGGCTTGTATTTCAGAATCATTCATTAGTTGATCCGGATCGCGTAACAAAACTGGAATGTCTTTATCTTTTGCCCACTGTTCATCCAATTCAGGATCAGCAATGCTTTTTATTTTGAATTGTGGAAAATAACGTTGAATATTATCAACGTGCAATTTTCCGATTCGACCTGCTCCTATGACACCAAGGATAATTTTTTTCATACGGTGATTTTTCCTAATTCTTTTGAGGATATGCCTAAACGCAAATTTTTTTCAATTTGTTCAAGCGATACGCCACGAGTTTCTGGAACCATGTGATAACAAAAAATCAATCCTATTACACACACAGTGCTATAAAGTAAAAAAGTAAACGCGGGTCCAGCAAAATTCAGTAATGACAAGAAAGTTACCGCGACCAAAAAATTGGCTCCCCATTGCACCGCTGTAACGAAACTCATAGCCATTCCGCGAATATGCAGTGGATATATTTCTGCAATAATTAGCCAAAATAGTGAACCTACACTCATGCAGTAACCAGCTATATAAGTGATCATGAATAAAAAGGTTAGCCAGGTTAAAAGGATAGAATGTGAGTTAAGAGTAAAAATAAAACTTATGATGGTCAAACTAATTCCTGCCATTGTTAAACCACAAAATAACATTTTGCGACGGCCCATTTTATCCACAATGAAAACAGAAATAATTGTCATGATAGTATTAACCATTCCCATACCAAATGTCGCAAGAATTTGTGCTTTATAACTGACAAAGCCTGCAGACTTGAAAATACTTGGACCATAATACATAACTGTATTAATACCCATGAATTGGGCACAGACACCCAGTACAATTCCAATTATTAATGCGGGTCGTATCCATTTAGAAAAAAGGGTGGACCATTCATAAGATGTTTCAGAAATACTTTTTTCTATTTCATTTAATTCCAAACAGACTTGATCAGGTTTTCGAATGCGACTTAAAATTTCACGTGCTTTCTGTGTTTGACCTTTTAAGATCATCCAGCGAGGAGAACATGGCAACATAGCCATACCAATTAAAAAAAGTACTGCAGGAAGGAGTCCAGTTGCAAACATTAAGCGCCAGGAATGCGTTGGGGTCAAAATGTAATCCATTAAAAATGAAACTGCTTCGCCGCCAGTAATCATGATACCGTTTAATAAGACTAAACCGCCTCGCTTTTCAGCAGGTGCCATTTCTGAAATATAAAGTGGACAAACATAAGAAGTGATGCCAATAGCAATACCAATGATAAAACGTCCAATTACCAAGATAGCCACACTAGTCGCACAGGTGGAGAGCAGGGTACCCACGATAAACATAATGGCCATGTTGCTCAGCATGCGCTTACGCCCAAAATGATCTGCGAGTCTTCCACTAAAGATAGCACCTATTAATGCCCCAAAAACGACAGAACTAACGATAATTTCCTGAGTTAAAGTGCTGACATGGTAAGTTTGTTGAATAAAAGCTAATGCACCAGAAATAATGCCAGTGTCATAGCCAAATAAAAATCCACCAAGAGCTGCTATTGAAGCGATGAGAGTAAGAAATTTCTTTTGCTGATGGATTTGAACGCCTTCCATGGCTATATATAACTCCTATTACTAAAGTGCTATATCCTGCGCAAGCATAGTAACGGTGTCAAGTAACATTGGTCATTCAGGGACGATAAATGCTATTTGCTCGAATTTCATCACGCTTACTTGATTTACATGATAGATCATCAAAAGACCAAAATGAAATTGGCCCAGAATGAAGTTTCACTCCAGAATCTTTCATTTCACATTGTTCGGTACTTGGATTATTAACTTTTATTATTAACTTACAATATTAAACCCAGTAATCGTATTGTTTTTTTAAATAATTATCAAAGATTAAAAATATTGTGATACATTGAACAACTAATTTTGGATTGAATTTTTATAATCTTTATAAAAAATTAGCTCTAAGACGTTGATACAAGACAGGATACATTATGATCAAGTGTCTTTTTTCAGAATATATTGTGCATTATTTTATCAATTAGAACTACCTCTCATTATTAGGACTTGTTGAGCAAGAAATCGCTGAGAATCGAGCATTGCAGCGCATTATCTTTTCAAAAAGACTCCTCTGGATAGTCTCTTCCATGTACAATAATGTTAAATCAGTCAGTTCAACAAATATCTAGCAAGGTTATAAACCTAACCAAGGAAGGTTAAAATGGAAAAACCTGATTTTAGTATTTTTTATTCGCTTGAATATATTAATACTCATCGCAAATTGGCATCTTCTCATCCTGAATGGGGCAAAATCATAGAATCTGAAAGCAGAGCTGGTGATTTTCCATCTGAATTTGATTCTCAATTGTTACGTAATGTCATATTTAAACCCATCGATTTTACTTCTTATGCGAATAAACATATTCTTTACGATGAAATTATTAATAAGATGAAGATAGATAATGATATAAACCAGCATTATCGCAATTCAGCTAAATACTATTTTGATTGTTTTAATATCCTCAATCAACATGAAGGTGTAATTAATCGAATAGTTGAAGTGGGTACACATTTCGGAGATTTATCTTGTTTATTTTCAGGTATGTTGCAAAAACTTGATGCTACACTTGACTTAGTCGACATTAATCCCCTTCATTTGATTAAGACTTATCAAAGAATTAAAAAAATCTTTCCTGAAGTAGCTGCAAAAGTCCGATTATTTTTTGGCGATTTGCCATTATATATAAAACAGATCGCTTCGAAATCTCCTTATATTAATTTAATCCATTATCAAGGATCATATAATTTCAATGATGTGGTGAGAGATTTGGGTTCTACCTTTTATGCAAAGCAAAAAATAGCGGGAACCATGATTTATAATACACATTTACGCACTACTGATATGAATCATTATGCTTTTATTGATGTAGCAATTTATTCTCTTTTTGGTTTAAACGTGAAATTTAAAAAAATGGGCGAGCAGGCGAGTGGTACAACAGAAATTCAAACCTCACATCAACCTCCAATTTATTTTGCTGATCAAAGAGTGGAAGGCATGTTTCTGCCTTATGCTGTTAATGAATTTCGATACCCTCATCAAAATACCTCATTAGATGATTTTTTTGAAAAGGAATCAGTATGTACACACTAAAACATGGATTAATTAGAGAAGGAAGAAAACATCCTGAGTGGGGAAAATTTATTTCTCCCGATAAAGAACTCGAAAATTATTCTGATCCTAATGAAAAATTAAATGTATATATTCCAAGCGGAAATAAAGCAGATTTCACACCGTTTTTAAAAATCAATCCTGTATTCGATTCAGTCGTAGCGAAAATACTCGAACAACGAAAAATCATGACCTATGAAGAACAATGTTCGGGAAAATATTATTTCAACTGTTTTGAGATATTACAATCATTACGCGGAAAAATTAATCGAGTCGCTGAAGTGGGTACTTATTTAGGCGGTGCCTCTTGTATTTTCGCAGGTTGTTCAACTCATTTCGAGTTTGAACTCGATTTAATTGAAGCAAAAAAAGAATTTCTCCTCTTCACATATGAACGAATTCGTCGGGCTTTTCCAGAAGCTACAGCTATGATTAGATTATTTTTAGGAGATTTACCAACTTATGTTAAAAATGTTGTAATGAAAGAAACTCAATCAAACATATTGTTTCATCATGATGCTGGACATAATTTCAATCAAGTAGTGAATGACTTGGCATCACTCTATTTTATTAAAGATAAAACACATGGATTAATTATCCAAGACACTCATTTACGAAGCGCGAAAATCCAAAATTATATTTTTGTCGATGCGGCAGTATTTGCTGTTTTCGGTTTTGACTTAGCTTTTATTGAAATTGGAGCAAAATTTGCAAATTCAACTGAACCAGCGTATGCAGGAAAAAGTTATTTTATAAATAATCAAGCGGAAGGTTTTTATATTCCTTTCGAGCACAATACTTTCAAATATCCTCATCACAGCATGACTTTGAATGAAATTGATACAGTAGTATAAAGGGATGATTACAGAAAAAAAATAAGGGCGAAGATGCCGCCCTTATTTATCTAACTAAAACCACTATTAAGCTTGTAATAAAACATTTTTAAGTGTTTTCAGCGGTCTCACTTTGATAACTTCACGCTTTGGCTTAGCAGCAATCATGATAGCTTCACCCGTTATAGGATTTCTACCTTGACGTTGCTTTGTGGCTGGCTTGGTTTTACGAACAATTTTAACGGCAAGTTCTGGGATCGTAAATTCACCTGAACCTCTTTTAATTAAGTGACATTTAGCAAGATGGCTGGTGAGACTAAAAACTGATTTTACTTGTTTTAGTGACAAGCCAGTTTCACTTGCAATATGCTTCAAAATTTGTCCCTTTGATTGCTTTGCAGAAATTGCCTTTAGTGGCAATGCTGACATTACCTTACTGGACTTGGTTCTGGATGAGCTTGCTTTTTTGCTGCTTTTGCGTTTACTTTTCAATGCCATTTGGTGATTCTCCATTGTGTGTGGTTTAACTTTAAAAACATATCAGAATTTAAAACATTAGTAAATTATTTTGCAAGCTGTAAGAGCAATGGCAATATCCTTGAAGCAAAAGATCAGACGTACTTTTGGAGTACGTCATGCTTTCACGATTGAAAAACACTTCAAAATCGCCGAAAGATGAGAGTTTAACAGGACAAATTCAGTGAAACGATCTAGGGCTGATCATGATATAAGGCTATTAATTCTTTGCTAGAAGTACAACCCAATAATTCCATTATCTTTGTAATATAATTTTCAACTGTTCTATAAGAAATATTCATTTCTCGAGCAATTTCTTTGGACGTTTTTCCTTGCGCAAGCAGTCTAAGACACATTGCTTGCTGTTTTGCTAATACAATTGGAGTATGTAATTTTTTATGGTAAAAGACGAAGTCTTTTTTATCTAGGGCGATTCTGTTTGGGACCTTTTGGTCTTTGGACAATGTTTTTAAAATACTAGTAACATGTTCATTAAGGTAATTATGATCGCCATCAATTGATAATTTCGCTACCTCATCATATAAAATATCTCGCTCTACATGTAAAGCATCAAAAAATGTCTTAAAATCAGAATTCAATAAAGGCTCTTGATTGCGCAAAGTACGCTCTAACTGCACAGGTGAGCTCACCTTTAAATAAACGACAAATTCAGAGACGAGTATTTCTCGATTTCTTTCATTACAAACGATGCTGGCATCTGTTGATATTACAATATTCTCCCGGGCAAGCAAGGAAGTTAGAATCTCTGATTCACATTGATAAAATAATTGCGCGCCTGTTTTGCCAATAATATCAGTTAATGCACGTCCTACATGGATTTCTAAGCCAAAATCAGCATCAACAAATTGCCAGCCAATTTTTTTGGCTAATGCTTTAGCTAAAACAGCTTTTCCAGAGCCGGGATGTCCAACAATGAAAATTCTATTAAAAGTATTCATTTTATAACTCTCACTTGATACTGATTTTATAAAAATATAACGCAAGTGAATATTCTTATTCAGTGAAATTAAGCACAGTTTGTATATGACTTTCTAGATCATTATCATCGGAGTTGAGACTAAATCGAGCTGATTGTTCAAATAAAGCATCTCTTTCCCGATGTAAGTTATCTAAAAAACCTTTATAGTCAACAACAGGCAATAAAGGCCGATTATGAGCAATACGATCTAATTGCACCGGAGTACTGACTTTTAAATAAATCGAAAATTCCGATGCAAGAATGTTACGATTTTTTTCGGAACTAACAATGCTATCATCTGTTGTGACTACGATATTCTCTTGAGTTAATTGATAAGACAAAATTTCGGATAAACAGCGCTGAAAAGCTTCTTCGCCTTGCTCGCCAATCACTTCTTTTGCAGCACGTCCTATGGATGGAGCCAAGGAAAAATCTGAATCTATAAATTTCCACCCTAATTTTTCTGCAACTCCTTGGGCAAGTACACCTTTACCTGCTCCAGAATGTCCAATAATAAAAATACGTTTAGTTTGGGTCACAATTGCTTCCTCCACAAAATTAAATATTTAGTCGGATATCGAAGCTTTAAGCTAAGCTTAGCGACTTATCAACAGACCCTTAAGATTATATTTGCTCAAACATATTTCATCTAGATGTAAAACTACGCTACTTATATTATTGAATAATAACAACTTTATTCAAGTTATGTTTCATTTCATTGCATTTTTAAGCAGTTTACTGATTAATCCAATGTCGTAAGTTTCTTGCAATTCGCCCCTCTCGACTTAATTTTTGGTAAGCTGATTTATCCACGCTATTAAGTAGACGCACTTCTCCTAATACAGAATGAATAGACCAGCATTGTTGAATCAAAGCTAAGATTTCAAATATATGGTCTTGTGTTTCTATTGTAAGCCAAGGCTTAAAAGATTCAATTTGTAAGCCTTTATATTGTGAATCTGATATGGAAAAGTTTTGTTGAGCCCTATGAATACAATTGAGCAAAGAAAAAAATGGATGAGTAATAACAACTTCACCTAAATCTATTAAAGTTGTTTGTAATGATTTGATATTAATTAAAATATTTTTATCATGATAGTCAGCATGACCAAAAGTTTCTTTAATTTTGTATTGCATTAACTGTTCACAAATTAAGACTAATTTTGACTCTAGTTTTCTCAATTTTAGTAATTCATCTTGATTTAAACCATCGTCAATTAATAGAATTTCTTGATCAATTAGTTCTCGATAGAGCTTGGGCAACTTTTCTAACCGCCAATCAGGTACATCAATACGAATAAAAAGATTTATTTTTTCAATAGAGTACATTTGCAATTTTATATAATCATGTATGGATCGGATTAAAATTTCGGCTTTAAAACCTTCTTTAAAAAAATGATGAAGTTGTATTCCTGCATCTGCCATCAAAAAGCAATTTAGTTCATTGTTAAGTGCGATAATGTGAGGAACGGGGGCATGAAACTCTTTATGCAAAACATCAATTATTGTTGGTTCAATAGATAATGCAGGTGGTACATGTTTTAAAAAAATGAACCCTTGATTGGTTTTATATCGATATACTTTTGACCAAGGGGTGTCTTGAACAATATCAGGAATAGTTTTCTCAGTATGATATCCATTTTCATTTAGTAGTTTGCTAGCCCATTGTAAATAATGTTCAGCCATTTAATATTCCATTATTAAAAGATATTAAATTCTTAACCTTTGGTTCAGTTTAACTGTTACTTTATAAGAAAAGCAATTTCAAGTGGTTTCAACAGAAAAAAGTTAGAGTTTGATTGCATTGGATGCTTCAAAAAACATTTTTTGTCTTTTTTCAAATTCAAAACTATTATCAGTGTCAGATAATAAACTATCAGCAGTAAATTGGCCTAAAGCTTGATTTGCTTCAACAAAGGGCCATAATCGCTTTTCATATTGACTGAATGCTTGTTCGTAATCGCCATCTAACTTGTGTAACTCATCTGCCAAAACATAAGCACCTACCAATGCTAAACTCGTACCTTGCCCACTTAAAGGAGAGCCACAATAACCCGCGTCTCCTATTAAAATAACGCGTTCACAAGACCACTTGGGCATATGAATCTGGGCGATATTATCAAAATAAAAATCATCAGCCTTATTGATATATGATAACAATTCTTCAGTTCGCCATCCGATATTGGCATAAACTAAATAAATAGCATTTTTTTGCGCTTTTATATCTTTATAATCCACTTTAAGATTATTACCATTGAATACAAGAGCAACTCGAAGACAATCACTTTGTCTAGCATTATAAACATTAATAAACTTGTTTGGTAACTGAAACAGAATCTCTTCTTGATCAAGTTCTAGGATATTAGGCATAGAGTAAATACTTATAAATAGACCAAGATCTTTGAAAAAATTTTTTTCTTCGCCAAAAAACAATCGACGTACATTAGAATGCAAACCATCCGCTCCGACTAATAAATCAAACTGACGACTATTTCCTAGATCAAATTTAATGTTAACGCCTTCAGAATTTTGTTCTGCATAAGCAATATTATTACCAAATAAACATTCAACATCAGTTAACTTAGTAAGTATGGTTTCACACAATGTGCCGCGCAATATCTCGAAATCGTTGTTACTTAATGCATTAAAAACGGCTCCTTTTACTTCATTAAGTACTTTGCCGTTTGCATCAATTTCACGGGCTCTTATAACCGTTGCATGTTTCACCAACAACGTCTCAAGAATTTGCATACGCTTCACTATTTCAAACGCAATTCCACGTATATCAACTTTGAAACCACCTGTTCTTAAACTTGTAGCACGTTCAAGCAATGTTGGAGTAAAGCCATACTGTTTCAAAAAATAAGCCAAGGCCAGACCTGCAACACCCATGCCAGAAATCAGTATCCTTTGATTTTTCATAGAAAGTATCCAAAACACTCGCTAAAATATCTTAAATTTAGCATAATCGTTAATACAATAAGCTCTCGCAGCAGCGCTCAACTGTTGAATTTAAGATAATATTATCAAAAGTTTTTGATTAATGGAAACAGGAGAAATTTCGATGGAAGAGATCAAAAAAGAGCGCACAATTGAAAAAATTTGGAAAAGTGAACCAACCATTGAAGGTGCTGGCGTGCACCTCAAACGCGCTTTTGGTTTTCATGAAGTTCCATTATTGGATCCTTTTTTGCTACTTGATGATTTTCGCTCTGAAAATCCTGCAGATTACAAAGCGGGTTTTCCTTGGCATCCTCACAGAGGTATGGAAACGATTACATACGTATTAGAAGGGGATGTGGAACACGGTGATAGCATGGGTCATAAAGGTGATATTTCGAGTGGGGATGTACAATGGATGACTGCTGGCAGTGGCATTATTCATCAAGAAATGCCAAAAGGTAATAGCAAAGGTCAAATGCTTGGCTTTCAATTATGGGCTAATTTGCCTAGCCACTCAAAAATGATGGATCCCCGCTATCGCGGTATCAAGAAAAATGATATTCCTATTGTTAAAACACCAGATGGGGCAACAATTCGCATTATTTGTGGCGAAATCAATGGAACAAAAGGGCCTGTACAAGATATCGTAACCGATCCTGAATATCTTGATATTGAACTTCCGGCAGGAAAAACATTTACGCATATGGTTAAGGAACATCATAATGTTTTTGCATATGTGATCGATGGTGAAGCTTATTTTGATCATATACGCAAAGCATTTGCACACGACGCCATTGTCAATAATTACATTGACATGAGCGCTCCTTGTCCCTGTTCCGACGGAACACTGGTGTTGTACAAAAAACATGGCACTCACATCACTGTTACAACAGTTACTCATTCTGTTCGCTTTTTACTTGTTTCTGGAAAACCACTCAATGAACCAGTTGCCTGGTATGGTCCTATAGTGATGAATACACATGAAGAATTGCGTACCGCATTTCAAGAATTCAATGATGGAACTTTTATTAAAAATAATGATGCCTAATCTAATTTTGAAAATTTCATAGGTGTAAAATGAAAAAAATTATATTCAATATATTTATTATGTGTTTATCACAATTTGTTTTTGCAGAAAAGAGCAATCTTGATAGTCTTTCTTTAAAAATAAAATTATCTTATCACTATTATCAGGATGGTATTCTTAAAGAATTTACTGTCAATCAAAATTTGCAAGCTAAATATAATCACAAATGGTTTGCTATTCCCCCAAATCAATCATCAGACACTCAGTATTTCATGTTTTTAAGCAGAATTGAGAACCTGGATAACAAATCTGCTAGAATAAAGTTTTTATTATTAAATACAAATAAACTTCCTCATGTCATATCTAAACCAGAAATGGTAATGGTTTACAACCATGAAAGCGCAATTCAAATTCAGGATAAAAATGACGAATTGAAATTGAGAGTTTTGCTCACGAAAGATAGTAAGTAGCCAAGATATGACTCATTTATGATACCTAAACTCATCCATCAAACTTGGAAAACAAAGGAAATTCCATACAATATCTACAATCCAGTTTGGATATCTTCCTGGATTTTACACCATCCAGAATGGAAATATCGACTATGGACTGATGAAGATTTGCAAAATCTGACTGAGGAATATTTTCCAGAACACTTAGAATTTTTTATAAAAGCACCGGGTGTCGTAAAATCGGATTATGGCAGATATTTATTATTGCATTTATATGGTGGTCTTTATGCAGATCTCGATTATGAATGTTATAAACCAATAGAACCTTTGTTAAATGGTCAAAACATTATTTTTTCATATACAAATCAATTCGAAACAACTATTAATAACGCACTTTTAGCTTGCGATAGTAGCGACAGTGCTAAAAAATTTTATAAAAATGCTTTACACACATGTTTTAACAACTGGACTTCCACTATCAGAGTTGAGACTGCAACTGGTCCGGATATGCTGACTAAATTGTGGTTGCAGCATAATAAACCTGGAAAAGTATATGGCAGTAAAATATTATGTCCCATAAATTGGACATGCCCAGATCATCTCGCTATAGCTCAAGGCTCTATCACCAAAGAAAATTTATCAATACTTAAAAAGAAATATATTGATGAAGGTGCTTATGCTGCAACCTATTGGACTCACAACTGGTAAATAATTTTATCAGCTTTTTAGCCTTTAACAAATATTATAATCTTGAGTTAACATACCAATGCTCGTTGTTAAAAAAACAAATAAGC
>JANWKO010000187.1 GCA_025451335.1 Gammaproteobacteria bacterium | reverse complement strand
TATTAAATCAACAAAACTATTTACATCATTAAATGATGAAGATTGTGAAGAAATTCTTTGCTATGTTAAATCAATACAAATTAATGCAAATGAAATTCTTTTTAATAAAGGGGATTTGTCTGATTATCTTTATATTCTTATAAAAGGACACTTATTAGCCATTTTGCAATTGGCAAATAAAGAATTAAAAGTGATTGGAGAAATAGAAGAAGGAGAGGTACTGGGAGAGCTTGGCATTCTTTCTAATCAACCTCGTTCGATGACCATTAGGGCAAGTACGACATCCAGTTTACTTAAAATTGCGGCAGATGATTTCGTCAGCATTTGTAAAAAATACCCATCCATTTTAGCAACTGTTATCCAGCCTGTTATTACTCGTTCACAAAAAACATTACAAATATTGACACAGAAAAAAATGAAAAGACATATCGCCATCATACTTGCAAATCAACAAATTTCCACGCAAGATTTCAAAAAAAATATTTTCAAAAATTTGTCTAGTGTACCTGATATTGCTTTTTTTGATGAAAATGCATCGCAGTCAAATCCATCTTCCTATCAAATTCAAGTGGATCATTTAGAAGAAAATTATCGTACTATCTTATACATAATAGAAAATAATTCCATGCTGTTAAAGACCTCATTAGCTAAAGTCGACTGTTTCTATATCGTTACCGAGGACGGTTTAGAAATAGATGATACTATAATAAATCAAATAAAAACGAATAATGAATGGCTTAAGAATGTGGATGAAGTGTTAGTTGTTCTGAAAAACGAAACCAAGACTTTACCCAATTTTATGGAAAACTGTTTGTCTTCGCGAAATTTTTCATTTTTTCTTAATATTCGAATTAATCAAGATAACGATTATCAACGCCTCCTTCGATTTATGAATGGGACACCTGTTGGTTTGGTATTGGGTGGCGGCGCTTTTCGAGGTTATGCTCACTTAGGAGTCATTAAAGCTTTGCAGGAAGCCAATATTCCCATTGACATGATTGGTGGCACAAGTGCGGGGTCGATTGCTGGCGGGTGTTTTGCTTTTACTGAAGATGCTGACGAGACTTTGAAAATTTTTGATCAAATTATAAATAGTTTACGCAACCCTTTTGCTATCACAAATTGGACTTGGCCTTTAGTTTCTTTAGTAAGCGGAAAAAAAGGGACGGAATTCATAATAAAAACATTTGGAGAAACTAAAATTGAGAATTTATTTATTCCTTATTTTTGCATCACCAGCAATTTGAATTTAAAAAAAGAGGCAGTTCATCGAACTGGATGCCTTTGGGAAAAAATAAGAGGTAGTTCTTCGTTGCCTCTTATAGCTCCTCCACTCGTCCTCGATGGACAAATACATGTGGATGGTGGTTTGTTAAATGATTTACCTGTAAATGTCATGCGGAAGTATTTAGGTCCAGATAGTAAGATCATAGCTGTCAGTATTTTTGCTGACAAAGAAGATACTAAAATTTATAATTTTCCACCTGTTATAACTTTTAAACAAGCTTTTGGTGTTGTTTTTGGAAAACTTAAAGAATTTAAATATCCATCTATTTCGGATATGTTTTTTAGATGTATGATGCTGGGATCTTCTGCAAAAGAAATTGAATCCGGTCAGTCTGCTGATATATTTATTTTTCCAGATTTGTCTGGTTTTGGTTTTTTGAAATTGCGAAAAGGTCAAGAAAATGAATTAATAAATATTGGCTATCAAGAAATGAAAAAACAAATTGAGCTGAATCCTGGCTGATTTGCTGCCTTCGTGTTGATAACAATGTGAACCTCTATAACATGCTCCAAAAAAATCATTCATTTTCGGAGTGATTTTCGAAAAAATCGTATATTATATGACAAATTCGGAGTATACTCCGAGAAACACAGGAAATTTCGGAGTTTATTTTTGAGCAAAACTATTCCACGTTTATTAACTTTACCAGAAGATCGGCATTTGTTTCTTTTTGGGGCTCGCCATACAGGCAAAAGTACACTTATTGAAAATAGTTTTAGTTCAAAGCATACATTATTTATAGACTTGTTAGATGATTCAGAATTGATCCGCTTTACTCGCGACAGTCAGGCTTTGCCTCAGATCATCCAAGCGTTGCCTAACACTATTACTCATGTAGTTATCGATGAAGTGCAAAAACTACCGAAGTTACTGAATGCCATTCATAAATTAACGCGAGATAGTGATAAGAAATTTATCATGACAGGTTCAAGCGCTCGTAAATTAAAAAGAGGTGGTGCAAATTTATTAGCGGGCAGAGCATTTGTCTTTAATTTGTATCCTTTCTCTTATCTTGAACTAGGCCATGCTTTTGATTTGGATCAGGCTTTGCGTTGGGGAACATTACCGGGAATTGAGCAATTAAATTCTGATGAAGAAAAGCAACATTTTTTGCGAGCATATGCGCACACTTATCTTAAAGAAGAAATTTGGGAAGAACATTATATTCGTCAATTGGATCCATTTAGACGTTTCTTAGAGGTGGCTGCGCAATGCAATGGAAAAATAATTAATTATTCCAATATTGCTCGAGATGTAGGTGTGGATGATAAAACTATACAAAATTATTTCTCAATTTTGGAAGATACATTGATAGGATTCTATCTAGATCCGTATCATGATTCGTTTCGAAAGCGTTTAAGCCAAAAGCCTAAATTTTATTATTTTGATACGGGTGTGGTGCGCGCTCTAACTGAGATGACGACAGTACCCTTGCGATTGCAAACGAGTGCATATGGTGCCGCTTTTGAACATTATATTATTCTTGAATGTATGCGACTGGCTAAGTATTTTAATTTAGATTATCGTTTTTCTTATCTACAGACAGCATCAGAAGTTGAAATTGATTTAATAGTAGAGCGGCCAGGAAGATCTTTGCTTTGTGTTGAAATTAAAAGTTCTGATAATGTAAATGAAGTAGGTTTAGGTTCATTTTTGCGTTTAAGCAAAGATATAAAAGGATGTGAAGCTATTTGCTTTTCGCAAGATCGTTATCCAAAACAAATTCAACATGTAACGGTGTTACCTTGGCAGCAAGGAGTGAAGCAATATTTTACCTCATTGGTCTAATCGTACATTGCAAAAATTTCTCCACAAATCGAAAAAAGACGATTTATGGAGGTAAAAATCATTAATAACTTTTAACTAAGGATTTATTTTTATCATTATTAATCAAATTTCCTTAGAGGTGATAGACCCCGGTCTTTAGGCCGGCATAAATGGCGCGGGATTGGAAGCGGTGCAGACCGCCTCCAATCCTATCTACGCCGAAGATGTGTCATTATTGCTTTGAAGATTTTTTAGCCTAAAAAAATCCTCTAAATTTGCCCACGTAAGGTATGGACAAGTGGGTGCTCGTTCGCTATGTTATACAACCTTAAAAATATGGATTAAATAAAAATTAAAAGGAAAGAAATGAAATATTGTGTGTTAATTTTACTGGGAATGGTTGTTGCGTTAATAGGGAACACTTTTTTAGCAGCAGATGGAAACAATGTTTTAGTCGCAAAAGGGAAAGCTGCGTTAGTCACCAATGGAAACGCTGGTTTATCGACAAATGGGAAAAATGTTTTAGTCCCTAATCAGAACAGTGTTTTATCGGCCAATGGAAAAGCTGCTTTAGTTCCCAACCAGAGCACTGGTTTATCGGCCAATGGAAAAGCTGCTTTAGCCCCTCACCAGAGAACTGGTTTATCGACCAATGGAGCGGCTGCTTTAGCACCTCATCAGAACGCTGTTTTATCCACAAAAGGGAAAACAGATTTTGCTTTCCATCACAATGCAGTTTTATCGGCAAATGGCAAGACAGGCGTAGACTCAGATCCAAGTGCTTCTTCGTCGTCAAAAGGGAAAGCCGTTTCAGCCCCCCCCATCGCGGACACTGCTTTAACAGCAGATGAAAAAACTGAGTTAGCCTCTTATGAGAACAGTATATTATCGGCTGATGAGAGTAATGTTTTACCTGCGAAAAATTTAACTTCAAAAAAGCATAAAGTTACCTCAAATGAAAGTACTGTGTTAAATGCCCCGGATCTAATGGAAGTTTATTTTCAGGCATTAAAATATGATCCAGTTTATCAAAAGGCATTGGCAACACGCTTTGCGCAAGGGGAGCTATTACCTCAACAAGTCGCTGCACTTTTGCCTCAGGTGGGGATAACAGCCAATACAGGTTGGGGACGCAATTTAACTCTGTTAGCTAAACCGCCTGCTGCTGTTCCTGCCGGTCTTACTACTTTTAATACGAAAGCATGGTTAGTGACAGTGACACAACCCATTATCAATGTTACAAATTGGTTTGCTACTAGCCAAGCCACCGCAGTAGATAAGCAAGCGAATGCTACATTATTATCAGCTTCGGAAGATTTGATTGTGCGTGTTGCGCGAGCCTATCTGGACGTTTTGCATGCAAAAGATGATTTAAAGTATTACATTCAAGAAAGGGAAGCAAATGCAAAACAAGTTGCAATTGCAAAGAAAAGATATGAATTGGGTATTGATATTTTAACAACAATTTATAATGCTCAAGCCTCTTATGATATTGCAATTGCACAAGTCATTGTTGCAGAAAATACATTGCGCAATTCTCTTATTAATTTGTCATTGCTTACGGGATTGAGTTATTCCTGCATTGCTCCATTAAAAGAACAATTACATTTATCTCATCCTGTGCCTAATGATCCAAAGCTATGGGCAGTGGCTGCTTCTGAACACAATTGGGATTTAATTGCAGCACGTTATGGTGTGGTGGCTGCGCGAGAACACGTGAAATTAGCTTTTGCTAATCATTATCCAGTCGTATCGTTAGTTGGAACTTACGGCCCTAATTATGGGCAAAGCCAAGGCCTAGTGAATACAGTGAATGATACGGTTGCGTTACAAATGACGATGCCAGTTTTTGAAGGTGGTTTAGTTTTGTCGCAAACGCGCCAAGCAAAAGATCAGCTTTTGGGAGCTTATGCAGATATGAAAAATCAATATCTCATTGCAACTACGAATGCACAAGAACGCTTTAATGACGTGGTGACTGGTATTAAAAATATTGAAGCGGATCACAAGACGGTGGATTCTTCTTCAAAATCACTTAAAAGCACTGAGGATGCATTTCGCTTTGGTACGCGTTCGATTTTTGATGTCTTAATTGCGCAGAGACAGCTTTATGCGGCGGAAAGACAATTGGCTACCGACACCTATGCTTATTTGTTAAATACCATTTTGCTCAAACAAGCGAGTGGAACTCTTTGTGTAAATGATTTGAATTATCTAAATTATTATTTGCACTAATCAATAAGGAAATATCAAAGGCGAACACTGGCAAGGCGTGTCATTATTGCTGAGCATTTGGTAAGATATTGTTTTAGCCGACTCTCCAGCATGGATGCCTAATATGTATTTCATTGCTCTTAAAATGCTAATTTTTGACAGAGCGAAATACTTTGGACTGATCTTTACGATCGCCATAGCCACTTTTCTCATGGCACAACAGTTATCGATATTTATTGCTGTGTTAAATCGAAGCGCCAGTCAAATCATTGATATTCATGAAGCCAATATCTGGGTGATGGATCCAAAAATTCAATATTTCGAAGAAATAAAACCGATGCGTGACATTGAATTATACCGAGTGCGAAGCATTCAGGGTGTCGATTGGGCTGTTCCTTTTTTTAAGAGTTTGGTAATGATGAGTGTCAATGGGTATCCGTTACATAAAGCTTATCTTTATGGTGTGGATGATGTTTCGCTTGTGGGTAAACCCAAAATGTTGCTAGGAAGCTGGGCAAGTCTCCGTCTGCCTAATTCAATTATTATTGATAAAGATGGATGGATACGTACTTTTGGAGATAAACCATATCAATTAGGTGGAATCGTTCAAATTAATGATAGACGGATGACAATAGTTGGAATCGCTAATCCTTCCCCTCCATTTTTTTCCTTTCCTATCATCTTTACGCGTTTTAGCGAAGCTATTCAATTGTCTCCTCAAGGACGCGATAATCTTTCCTTTATTTTAGTAAAATCAGGCAAAGGGTTTAGCCCAAAAAATATTGCTAAGAGAATTACTTCTCAAACTGGATTGCAAGCCTTAACATCAAATCAATTAATTTGGAAAACTATTCATTTTATAGTGGCTCACACGCCTATTCCTTTTAATTTTGGGTTGACAATTTTATTAGGTTTTCTGATTGGCACAGTTGTTGTTGGACAAACATTTTATATTTTTTTATTAGAAAATCTTCGTCAGTTTGGTTTATTGAAAGCAGTGGGAATGACGAATAAGCAAATCCTTTCTATGGTTGTACTCCAAGCGATTTGGATTGGCCTGATAGGTTTTGGAATTGGTATTGGCTTATGTGCCATTATCTCTGAATTTTTAGCTGTCGTTTCTTTTGAATTACAAGGTTTATTTATTCCTTGGCAAGTGATTTTATTAACAGGGATGAGTGTTATTATTATTATTCTTTTAGCAAGTTTGGTAGGAATTCGACAAGTATTTTCAGTAGATCCAGCCATTGTGTTTAAAGGATAGCAACTATGCCAACGCCAATGGTTATTACACGTGGAATTACGAAGGAGTATCAATCCGGCGATTCGATTACGAATGCGCTTCGCGGAATTGATATGCAACTTTTTCATAATGAACTTTCAATGTTGGTCGGACCGAGTGGATGTGGAAAAACAACGCTTTTATCCGTGATAACAGGGATATTGACTCCAACATTAGGTGAGGTTGTGGTTAATGATGTGAATTTAACTTCACTATCAGATGAACAGAAAGTCAAATTTAGACGCGATCATATTGGTTTTATATTTCAGCAATTTCATTTATTCCCCGCATTAACTGCTGTCGAAAATGCAACGATTCCATTGATTGCTGCCGGTGTGTCGCGACATGAAGCCGCGCACAAGGCTAAAATAATTTTGAATTCCATTAATATGGAACATTGTTTGGAAAAACTACCTAGACATTTATCAGGTGGTGAACAACAACGTGTTGCTATTGCGCGCGCTCTAATCCATGATCCCGATTTAATCGTGTGTGATGAACCGACTTCTGCTCTTGATGCTCATACAGGAGAATTGGTCATGCAAATTTTGAGGGATATTGTATCAAAAACTAAAAAAACCATTGTTATTGTGACGCACGATAGCCGGATTTTTCACTTTGCTGACCGCATCATTTATATGGATGATGGTAAAATAATAAAAGACGAGGTTCGATCTTAAGAAGGGGGTCAAGTCTTGACTGTTGACCCATGCATTGGTCAACAGTCAAGACTTG
>JANWKO010000186.1 GCA_025451335.1 Gammaproteobacteria bacterium | reverse complement strand
TGTTAACTCGCCTTTTCTTAAAATGACATGCTAAAATAAATAAGGTGAGTAGCATGCTACTCACCTTATTGGTCTATCGATAGAAGAAAAGTTATTTCTTAGCTTTTCTCTTTGCGCGGCGTTTTTTAGCTGGAGCTTTCGCTTTCTTAGCTACTTTACGCTTTGCGGTTTTTTTCTTTGCGGTTACTTTCTTTGCTGCTTTCCTTTTCGGCGAACGTATTGCTTTCTTCATAGCGACCTCTTCCTAGTTAGACGGTGTACAATTAACGTACCACAGAAAAAAAGTCTAATACAATTAGGGACATCACTCAAGTCTTTCAGATAATACTCATGCAAGTTAGTACTAACCCTAATAACAATCAGGGTTAGTACGTATAAAATTAGCTAACTAGTTGAAAAAATTTAAAAAGGTTTTAATTGCTGAAATAGCTCTTGATACTCCTGATCCAGTTTATCCCTATTGCAACTTCTAAAATCCTCATAAAGCGAACTCGTTACTTTTAAATCGCCTTTATGGTGGCTAATACTAAAAAATTTATGCCCTGTGCCGAATTTTGTTGCAAAAGCATCAGCTACTTTAGGTGTAAATTTACAATTGACTTCAATATTATGTGCCATTTGTAGCGCTATAGCTTCTTCTATCATCGCCCAGGTTTTCTTCGTTTCAAAAGTTAAAGCTGGCATGATTGACTCCTCGTTTAAAAAAAACACATATCATCTTGTTTTGATTCGTTGACAACATAACAAACAATTTAAAAATATTTGCAATTAAAAAAATCATTTGAGCAAATAATAAATACATTTTGACTTTAAAATGTGCATATAATGTTCTAAAGAATCTGGTCAGCCATAAGACTCGAATGATTTATAAAAAACAGTTGATTGATTTAATACATCTGGGAAAATTCATTTCTTTTTTTAAACGAACAGACGAGGAAAACCGCTGTGCCGAAAGATATATTCGCAAAACTACTTGAACATAAATTCGAGCAAAAAGAAGCCAAAAAAGAAAGTAAAAAAAGTGATGAGATATTAGCCAACATTTTCAGTTTTGCAGACGCCGATTCTTTATCGAAACATGCAATGACGAGTAAATCTTTAAAAAACGCTGTAGAAACTAAAGAAGCCCCTATTTTACAGCTTCTCGTGCATAATCGAGTTATAGGTAAAGCACCATTTTTTAAGGATGAAACACGAAAAAGCTTAACAGAAGTGAGAAAATTTTGCGGTGGATTAACCAATCACATGTTTAAGTTTAAGTCACCGAGTCGTGATGATTTTTTTATGGCAAGATATGCAGGTAAAGGGACAGAAGAGTTTATTGATAGATCTGCAGAGTGCGCAAATCTTGATGTTTATAATCAAGTGGGTATTGGTGCAGAAGTCGTTTATTCTGAAGCCAAAACAGGTAATCAAATTACACGATTTATTGAAAATCTAGGTACGTTATTTCCAGCAGATTTTATTGATAACCCTGATTTGTTAAAAGAGGCTATAACTCTCATTAAAAAATTAAATGAGCACCCAATATTATTTAAGAATGATTTTAAAGTTTTTGATCGTTGTAGAAAGGCGATAGACAATTTGGTCGAGATAAAAATATCGCTGCCAGAAAAATATCAGCTCTGTGAAAAAGAAATAAATAAAATAGAAGAATTATTGAATAAATTAGATATTAGAAAAGTTCCCTGTCATAACGATGCTAATCCCTATAATTTTCTTAAATTAAAAAATGGCAAATTGAAATTGATTGATCCAGAATATGCTGGCAATGGTGATGCCATGATGGATTTAGCTAACTTTGTTATGGAATTAACTTTGAATTCAATAATAGAATTAAAAGACCAAGGCATAGCAGATAAATTAAAGAAACTCGAACCACAAGTGTTGCAATTGTATGGTGTCACTGACGAGTATGATTACCAACGTTATGTGCTTTGGAAGCCCGTTGTAGAATATTGGTGGGCTCTATGGGCAAAATGCAGATTAGTTTCAGAAACGCAAAAAAATGAAATAGCAATTTTGGAAATGGTTGAAAAACGCATTGATAATTGTAAAGACTTAATTAATAGCCCTGACTATCATGATGCATTTAATGCATTAATGATGCGTACAGAAAAGCGGTGTCATTTGTCATAATCCAAATGAAAAGCATGAAAAAATCGGTGACTAACTGGTGCAAAGATGATGCCGATAATAACTATGAATGCTAATCCGCTAAATAACGCGTAACAGCCGGCAAAGATTTTGCCGGCTTGTGTTGATAATGTCCCCAAGGGTCCCATCCCAGATAAAATCATTGCAGCATTGACAAAAGCGTCTACCCAAGACATTTTTTCAAAATGATGATATCCACACATGCCAATAAATAATGCGATTAAAATGGCTAGCCAACCGAAAATAATACTGCGTCCTAGTTTTAAGAAAAAAATTTTTCTTGGCAAAAGTGCTTGAAGCTTTTTTTCAACCATTATTTATCCCCTCACGCAAAACCTTCTTCTTGAAATGCAAGTTGTACGGCTTTTCTATTTTTCAATTCAGCAAAATAACGTGACAAATTTTTCCATTCCCCAATATCAATCTTAAAGCTGCCTAACCAAAATAAAATAACACAAAGGTAAGCGTCAGGTAAGGAAAAATGATCACCTGCAACATAGCGGTTTTTTTCTAGTGCTTTTTCTACGTAATCTAATTTCTTTTTTAAAAGAGGGATAAAAAATTTATCTTTTATTTCTTGAGGTAGAGATGGATTAAATAATGGCGCGCAGGTTTTATGTAATTCGGTTGCTATATAATTCAACCATTCCAAGACACGGTATCGATTAAAATCTTTAATTGGAGGTAGTAGAGAGCTGGCTTGATTGTTGTCAGCTAAATATTGTTGGATAACGGCATTTTCAGTCAGAATTTGATTGTCGTCAGTGACAAGCGCAGGTACGGCACCTTTGGGATTAATTGTTAAATAATCTTCTCCCGGTTTTGTTTTTTTGTTTTTTAAATCAACCTCTTCAAATTCGCAAGGTAGGCCTAATTCATGAATAACAATTCGGGGCGCGAGTGAACAAGCTCCTTTTGTATAATATAGTTTCATTTATAACTCCTTAACCTTAAATGTGGTAGAAATGTATAGATATTTTTAGCATAATTCCAACCTTTAATAATAGGATAAATTATATGATTACACTACAAACAAATTTCGGGGATATTAAAATTCAACTCGATACGGTCAACACCCCTAAAACTGCAGAAAATTTCTTATCATATGTGCAAAGTGGTTTTTATGAGGGAACTATTTTTCATCGAGTAATAAATGGCTTTATGATTCAAGGCGGTGGATTTGATAGTAATATGAAACAAAAAAAACCAGATAGCCCTATTGAAAACGAAGCTCACCAAGCTCAACCAAACAAACGTGGAACCATGGCAATGGCACGTACGTCTGATCCACATTCGGCGACTTGTCAGTTTTTTATAAATGTATCTGATAATGATTTCTTGAATTTTACTTCGCAATCACCTAGTGGTTGGGGTTATTGTGTATTTGGTCAAGTTGTTGAAGGTATGGACATAGTTGATCAAATTAAAAAGGTTTCCACCACTTACAGTCATGGTCATCAAGATGTTCCAGTAGACTTTGTAATAATCGAAAAAACTATTATGCATGAAGTTTAATATCTAATGAAAAAATTGCCGCGTGCATTTTACAATCGCGATACGATCACCGTTGCAAAAGAATTATTGGGAAAATATTTAATACATCTATCGCAAGGCGTAAAGAAAATAGGGAAAATTGTTGAAGTTGAGGCTTACCTCGGACCGCATGATCTAGCTTCACATTCTTCGAAAGGAATGACAAATCGAACGCGTGTGATGTTTGGTCCGCCTGGCTTTGCTTATGTGTATTTTATTTATGGAATGTATTATTGCGTTAACGTTGTGACAGAGGAAGAAGGAATGGGTTCAGCAGTTTTAATACGAGCGATAGAACCCGTGAAAAATATTGAAGGGCGTACGCAAGGCCCAGGACTTTTATGCAAAGCATTACAGATAGATAAAAAGCTAAATGGTCATGACCTTTTAAGTGATGATTTTTATATTGCCGATCCATTAACAAATGAACCATTTAGCATTGTCAGAAAATCAAGAATTGGCGTGGCCTATGCTCGACATTGGGCTAAGCGACTACTGCGATTTTATATTAGAGGAAATGCTTTTGTGTCCAAATCTTAGCGAGGATTGGCATCTATTTTTTGCCGAATTAAGGAGTAGGTTCTGCCTAGCAATATTTCATTTGCTCTGTATGTGCAATTATTGTATGATAACGCCTTTGTTGCTTATTTTGTGACGACCGTATGCTAAGACAGCCTACCCAGCAGGAAGCCAGTGTTCAACCCAAGCAAGAGTTATCTCAAATCATTTTTCGAGGTGCTCTGACTGGAGCAATCGTTCCGGTTGGTACGGTCCCTTTGGATAGAATTGCAACCCATTTTCAAATCGATGACCAACATAAATTATCAAGTCAAGCGACATGGTCTAAAATTTTTAAGCAATCTGAAAAAAGTTTTTCTGTAGGTCAAGCATTTAAAACAACATGGCAAGGTTATCCTTTTGTTACTAAAACTAACGTAATGCGTTATGGATTAACTTATTTGACGTCTCCCATAATAGAAAACCTGGCGCGTAAAAATGGAGCGGATGAACAAGCAAGTCGAATAGTTGGAAATACCGTTGCTGGTGGATTAGACGGTTTAGTCAGTGGAGTTCTTAGTCCTATCAGACAACAATATTTTACTCATCCAGAAAAAATTCATGAAGTGACTGACTTAAAAAGTAAAGCGGTGCGAGAAAATCTACTTGTTAAAACAAAACGTGCAACACCATATGTACTGGCTCGCAATACTTTGTATTGGCCTATCTATAATGAATTTGTGCATGGAGTCGAAAGCAAAATGAATTTAGCTGATGAAAAAAACACGACAGCTAAGAATTCCAAGGAATTTATAGCTGGTGCAGGCGCAGGTTTGGCAACAACTGTCTTGCTTCATCCTTTAGATTCTTTACGGACGAGACATGTTCATTATTCTGATCAAAGTTTTAAAGAATTGCTAACATCTGGATATAAAGAGTTTGGTTCGAAAACAGTAGCTCAATTGGGATATAGAGGTCTTCCTTTTGCTTTATTTCGTGCGCCCATAGCGATGGGTTTGACAAATTTTGCTAAACATACAGCCGACGTGGTCAACGAAAAATATAAGTCAAAAAAGACTTAAACTTTTAAGATTGCGAAGTTAGATTAAATTCTGAAGTGCAGAAATGGATTGAATTGCCACCATGCTGTTTTGCATAATACATTGCTTCATCAGCTTTTTTAATAAGAATTTCTACATCCGATCCATCGTTAGGATAAATACTAATACCCAAGCTTAAGCTAGTATTGATTTTGAAGCTATTTATTTCAAACGGTTCTTCTGAAATGTTTTGACAAATTTTTTCAGCAACTTTAGTAATATTTTCTATATCTTGGAATTCTTCAATAAGAATAACAAATTCATCTCCCCCTAAACGCGCAATAGGATCAGAGGAACGTAACGTCTTGATTAGTCGTTGCGAAACTTTTATTAATAATTCGTTACCTATATTATGACCATAATGGTCGTTTACATTTTTAAATTTATCTATATCAAAAAATAATACTGCTAATATTTTTTTATCTCGCTTAGCTCTTTTGATAGCGTTGCTTAAATTAATTTGAAATAAGCGACTATTGGCAAGTTGTGTTAAAGAATCATGCGTTGCTAAATTTTCAAGTAAATCATTGACTGATGCGAGACCACTTAACAAAGCATCGTTTTCGAAGCGAAGAAAAATAACACTTTTTATCATGCGATGAACTCTAAGCGATAATATACTCAAAAAAATGAGGTAAGCGGCCAAAGTAAAATCAAAAAAATTGTAAATAGATTCTCTGAAAAATTGCAATTGAATTATCATTGGCATAATGGAAATAAATATATAGCCAATAGCGGCTGTGGGCAAAGCAGAAAGCGTTGTGATTGAACCTGCGGTGACTCCTGCTAATACAAGAATACATAATGTTTGTTGCAAAGGACCTGTATGTGGAAACAAAATAAAAGCCATGAGACCCCATCCAAGTCCGCCTAAAAAGGCGCCAATTGTGAATATATTACGCCAAATTGGACTATTTGTTTTAGGAGATTTGTAGCGTTCAAATATCTGTACGGTAATTATGCGTGAGATACTGATAATTAAAAATATAATAAACCAAGTATATAAGTATATTTTGGGTGTCGAGTGATATAATCCAGCAAAGATAACGATTGCGCAAAAAACAGAAGAAATTGCAGCAACATTGAATTGCGAATAGGTATATTCAAGCAGAGAAAACTCAATTTTTTCCTCTGTTTCGCGAGGGACTTTTTTCATATTGGTTTTATCTACTAATATCATTTAGGTGTATAACCTTTCTTTAAAATTACAAACCTATGCTTTATTATATCATATATGAGGTAAAAGCCGGATTAGGGAGATGGGCTGAATGTTATTGATTTCAAATTTTATAAAGTTTCTATTGTTTTTTGCCATAATCATGAGCTGCAGCAGTTTATTCGCAGATGGATCAAGTGATGCTGAAATAAATAAAGCAGTTAAAGATAAATTGTCCATATATAACCAATACGGATTGGATGTACAAGTAACAACTAAAAACGGGGTGACGTCATTGGTAGGTGATATTAATTCTGTTACCGAAGCAAAGATTTTGATCGAAATTGCTCAATCAGTTCCAGGTGTAAAAGATGTGAAAGCATTGAGATTGACTATTAATGAAAGTAACAAATTAAGTTCTGATGAGGTTATCACTGCAAAAATTAGAGGGATGTTTATCCGTGAAAAAATTTTCGGTGAAAAGATTTCTGATATACCATTTGATGTTCAAACAACTAATGGTGTTGTTCATTTAGACGGTAAAGGAAACAGTAAATCAACTCTCGAACGTGCAGTCCAGTTAATTCACGGTATTTCTGGGGTTAAAGATGTGACATCGCAAGTAAAGCTGCCAGAAGAAACAATATAAAATATTATATCACACTTAATTGTAAATTTGTTTAAAAAATATTCACAAAAACTCACTCTGCCAAGTCTTTTTGCAATACAATATAAAGAAAGAATCTAAGGAGTGATCGCTTATGTTACGTCGCTTGGTTGGATTAGGATTGATTTGTATTTATTGTATATGGACCAGTTTTTGCGGGTCTATAGCTTTTTCTTATTCTTATCAATCACATACAAAAAGACATCATCATCATAATTATTATGGTCCACCAAGCTATGTTTCCACTGGTGAAAAAGTCATT
>JANWKO010000185.1 GCA_025451335.1 Gammaproteobacteria bacterium | reverse complement strand
GAGCGCACCAGGGCTATGGTTCATCCACGCTAAAGGAATGAATGGGGGTCATGTCTTGACTGTTGACCAATGCATTGGTCAACAGTCAAGACTTGACCCCCTAACGTTTTCCAGCTCTAATCAAGCCCCCCAACCCCACCTGCTCCAAAGCCAACTCCATGTGGCATCGAATCATGACTGGACTTTCCATACTGAGTACTTCTTGCAATAATTTGCAGGCTTTTTTGAAAGTAAATTGTTGAATAACCCACTTCATGCGAGTTATTGATGTAGCGCTCATACTTAAAGAATCAAAACCCATTGCAACCAGCAATAAAACAGCTGCGGGATCACCTGACATTTCACCACAAATACTAACATGCTTTCCCTCTTGGTGACCCGCTTCAACAACTTGCAATACAGCTCGCAACACTGCGGGATGTAGTGGATCATATAAGTTTGCGACCCGAGAATTATTGCGATCAACCGCTAACATATATTGAGTCAAGTCATTGCTACCCACCGATAAAAAATCAACGCGTGTTGCGAGCGCTCGTGCTTGATAAACTGCTGAAGGCACTTCAATCATTACCCCCACCTCAGGCATATGAATTTCAAAACCTTCTTCGATCACATCCGCATAAGCGCGTTTTAACAAACGCGCAGCTTCATCAACTTCACTGACATCCGTAATCATGGGTAACATAATACGTAGATTATTATAGCCCTCACTGGCACGCATCATCGCACGCACTTGTACGAGAAATATTTCTGGATGATCCAACGTGATCCGAATACCGCGCCAACCCAAAAATGGATTATCTTCTTGTACTGGAAAATAGGACAGAGACTTATCGCCACCAATATCAAGCGTGCGCATGGTCACAGGTCGTGGTGCAAAAGAAGCCAGCAACTGCCGATAAATAACGCGCTGCTCTTCACCCGACGGAAATCGATCGCGAATTAAAAATGGTGTTTCTGTTCTATAGAGTCCAACCCCTTCTGCACCAGCTGCTAATGACAAACTGACATCGGCGCCTAAGCCTGTATTCACCATTAAAGTAACGCGATGCCCATCTTTTGTTTTGGCAGGTTTATCACGGAATGATTCGAGTGATGCATCTAATTCACGCTCTTCCTGTGCAAGTCGTACAAATTGATCCAGCAAAGATTCACAAGGTGAAATGTAAATTTGTCCATAATAACCATCGACAATAATCTCTTTATCTTGTAAATCATACATAGGGATGTCACTCACCCCCATTACTGTTGGCACACCCATAGCCCGAGCTAAAATGGCAACATGTGAACTACTTGAACCGCGTACTGAAATCACGCCGGCTAGACAACCTTCTGGCACTTCCGCTAGATCCGTGGCTGTCAAAGTCTCGCCAATTAAAATCGTTTGCTCGGAATATTGCGGCATGATGCGTTCATTTTTTTGTAAATATAATAAAACGCGATGACCTAAATCTTTAATATCAACAGCACGTTCGCGCAAATATTCATTTTCAAGATTCTCCATATGTTCAACATGCTTTTGAATCACTTTTCTTAACGCACCTTGTGCCCAATGTCCTTGACGTATTAAATTGACAATTTCCGCACCCAAATCGGTTGTATCCAGCATGCGTTGATACACATCAAACAGAGAACGTTCTTCTAATGGTAAGTTGGGATATAAACGTTCGCTTAATAAGCGTAAATCTTCTCTACCTGCCGCTAAGGCGGCTTCAAGCATCCGAATTTCTGTGTCGATATCTTCCGCTTCACGATCCGGAACGGCATCTAAATCCATCATGGGAAATACAACAACGCCAGTTCCTATACCTACGCCAGGGACACTGGGAATCCCCGAATAAGTTACTTCACCGGTTTTGGGCTTTTGTGCGTCAAATAAATTGGCAATAACACCTGTGGCTTCAGCATGCGCAATATTAGCAGCGAGCTGAGCAGCTAATGTGACAAGAAATGCTTCTTCGGATTCATCATAACGGCGAGGATCTTGTTGTTGTACAATTAACACCCCCAACACTTGGCGATGATAAATCAAAGGTGTGCCGAGAAACGCTTTATAACGTTCTTCTTTGACTTCAGGCACATGTAAAAAACGCGGATGTTTTGAAGCATCATCTATATTGATAGGTTCTTCACGCTCCCCCACGTATCCTATCAAACCTTGAGTCATAGGAAAGCGGACTTTACCAACGGCGTGAGGATTCAAACCTTTGGTTGCCATCAAAACATATTCGCCGCGCTTGTGATCCAAGAGAAAAATGGAACATGCCTGTGTATCCAGTGCCCAGGCAACACGCTTAACCATAATATTAAGCGCCTCCCTAAAATCTTGGGCACTCGCGACCTCTTGGATAATTCGCCGCAGGGTTTTCAACATAAGCTGACCTCTTTCCCCTACTGTAACTCCCAAAAACGTTTAGACAACACGACACGAGCAAATTCTTTCATAGCAAGATTATAAACCCGTCGTTTAAACGCTACCACCTGAGTAAGTGGATACCAATATGAAACCCATGCCCAAGAATCAAACTCAGGGCTATCCGAAGCCATCAAGTTAATCCGCGATTCATTGCTTTTTAACTGCAACAAAAACCATTTTTGTTTTTGTCCTATACATAATGGCTTGGAATAATGACGAACCAAGCGTTTAGGCAAGCGATAACGAAGCCAACGGCGTGTTGATGATAAAATTTTGACATCCTCAGCCTGTAGACCAATTTCTTCTTTAAGCTCACGAAACATGGCTTCTTCCGGGGTTTCCGCATCTTTAATACCACCTTGTGGAAATTGCCACGCCTCTTTTCCAATTCGTTTTGCAAAAAATACTTGGCGTCTGGCATTCACCAATATGATTCCAACGCCTTGTCTAAAACCTTCATCATCTATCACTTAATCACCTAATAATCCCCATCGGGGTTTGTGTATCAAACACTTTAAAATTCATACATATTGCATTGTTTCAAAAACTAAATTTTTCAGCAAATATAATTTATGACTATCCGTATAAATTTATTAATTATTCTCACATTTTTGGCTATATTAAGTATGGCCGGCTCTTTATTAATAGGCAGCACCCAACTATTGTCGCTTTTCCAAACGGATAAAGTCCTCTTACATAACATTATAGTATCAATTCGCTTACCTCGTACGTTAAGTGCTTTTACGACAGGGGGTTTATTAGCGCTTTCTGGTGCATTGATGCAAGTATTTTTAAGAAATCCATTAGCGGATCCTTATGTGTTGGGAGTTTCTGGAGGTGCTGCCGTTTCTACATTGGGACTCTTATTATTAGGATACAATGGCCTGGTATTAGTCAGCGGCGCCTGGGTCGGAAGTTTACTTACCATTTTGTTAATATTTATGCTAGTTAAAAGTAGTCAATTCTGGAACACACATCAGATACTATTAACAGGCTTAGCCCTTTCTAGCGGATTTTCTGCATTAATAAGTTTTATCTTAGTAATCAGCCCAGACCGCGAATTGCACGGGATGTTATTTTGGCTAATGGGTGATTTAAGTTTTGCGCATTTACCCACCGCTGAAGCTATCATTTTGATATTTGGTTTAATTATAAGCTTTGGCTTTGCCCGTGAATTCAATATATTACAACGTGGCGAATATGAAGCTAAGACATTAGGCATCAATACTCATCGGTTACAAATCATTTTATTTTTATTGAGCTCAGCACTGACAGCTGCTGCGGTTACTTTAGCTGGCTGCATCGGTTTTATCGGTTTAATCGTGCCGCATATGTTACGTTTACTTGGCTTACATGATCATCGGTTTTTATTTCCTGGCTGTGTTTTACTGGGTGGCGGATTATTGACCTGCGCTGATACCTTGGCCAGAACTTTATTAAGCCCGCAACAATTACCTGTCGGTATTATTATGGCCTTGATCGGGATTCCTGTTTTTTTGTTTTTGATTAGAACGGAAACAAAGCCTAGTTAAGTCATATTTCATACTGAAAGATCTTGTGAGATCAGACTGACCTTAACATGACTTTGCCCGCTTCAGACGCCTGGCCTTCCGTATATACAACAACTTTCTCAATAATTTTTAAATCTTCAGCCTTCCTGCCTTCACAAATAGCTAACGAAATTTTGTCGTCTTTATCACATTCAATATGGTTTATTTTTCCAACATATTGATCGTCAATTTTAATCTTATCGACAAATTGTCGCGCTGTCGTATCATATATTTTAAGATAAGCATCGAAATGTTCGACAGGCGTTCCTGAACTTTCTGTACAAATAAAAGCAAAACAGCCATTCGATAATGGCACGAGATTTGATATCCCTTTTTCTTGCTCCCAATCGTCAAGCGCGACGCATGAATAAAAAATGGACTGCGATTTTTGCTCGAAAAACGGATAGGCCACTCGAATAATTTCGTGACCAAATGCATTATCTTTTAAGTAAACTTTAATCTTATAATTCTGTTCAGTGCTATCAAATTCAATCTGATTAATCGTAAGATGCCTAGGAAAAAAGCGCTTTTTCTTATTTGGCAAATAGCCAAAAAATAACGGTTCTTTATTGTAAATCCCCACATTTGTCTTGCTGGCAGGTTCAACGGTCTTTGTGACTGGTTTTGTTATAACTGCTAATTCTAGCTCTTTCTGCATCCTATTTCTTAAAGATCTCATGATACAATCCAGCAATTAAATAGCGCATTATAAACCTATCAACACTTAAAACGCGAATTCATTTCTTATCAGGAATTCGCGTTTAAAGAACTAGCACCGGAATCTTAGCTAAGGAAATTTAATGAAAATTCTTCAAACTCACCAGCTCACATTAAAAATCGCAAATAAAATTATTTGCCAAGATTTAAATTTAGACATTGAGGCTGGCGATATATGGGGAATTTTGGGACCTAATGGTAGTGGAAAAACGACTTTATTACATTCGTTAGCGGGCTTACTCCAACCTACACAAGGCAACATTTATCTAGAGGAAAAAAATTTGTACTCCATACCTCGTAAAACTATTGCTCAGCATTTAGGTATTTTATTGCAAGATACCCATCCTCTTTTTCCACAGACGGTTTTTGAATACTGTCTAGCAGGACGTCATCCGCATTTATCCTATTTTGGTCGAATTAAAAATGAAGATGAGGAAATAGCACAACAAGCTTTGCGTATCATGGAATTGGATTTAAAAATGCAACAAAATATTTTTAATTTATCAGGAGGAGAACGCAGACGGTTAGCTATTGCAGCATTATTGACACAAAATCCAAATATATATTTACTGGATGAACCTAACAATCATTTAGATTTAAGACATCAAATTAAAGTACTAAACCATTTTAAACATCTTACCGAAATAAAACCAGCTGCCGTCGTAATGTCTTTACATGATCTTCATCTGGCAAAGAATTATTGCAATAAAATTTTAATGTTGTTTAGTGAAGGAAAGATTTTGCAAGGTAATTCTAAAGAATTATTAAATTCGGAAAATGTATCACAGCTATACGAGATCGACCTGCAGCAGCAAGGACACCCCTTCTAGATAGGATTGGAGGAGGTGTGCACCTCCAGTCCGCGCCATTTATACTGACCTACGATCGACCTTGTATATCGAGCTTCAGTCCTGCCGGCAAAAGGCCAGGGTTTCAAACCTCTGAGGAAATTTGATGATTTCGAGAGAAAAAAAATTGTTAAGAAGGTAGTCTGCAGGCAACAAATCAATGCAGATCCGTTTTCAATTTGCCAGGTATAAAAACAAAGGAATTGAAACAGACCTTATTTTTGAAGCAGAGGACTAAGAATATGATTTAAAGGAAGGAAAAACGTGTAAATTGTAAATTAATTAATATTAAAATAATATGTTATTCTATCTTCATATAAATAAAGGATACAATATGCCTCTTCGCGTCTTAGTAAATGGTGCCAATGGCAAAATGGGCCAAATAACAGTAAAAACATTATCAAATCACCCTGAGTTTACTTTAGTGGGTGCAACCGGTAGAAATGATAATCTTATTGAAGAAATTAAAAAAAACAACGCCCAAGTCGTTGTAGATTTCACCAATGCCGAAACCATATTAAAAAACATTCAAACTATCATTGAAGCAGGCGCTCATCCTGTCATTGGTACAAGTGGCATCCTCAAAGATCAAGTTGCGCAGTTACAAAAACGCTGCTCGGAATTGAAATTAGGCGGCATCATTGCTCCCAACTTCTCAATCGGCGCAGTACTTATGATGAAATATGCACGCGAAATTTCAAAATATTTTTCTGATATAGAGATTATCGAAATGCACCACAATGGCAAACTCGATAGCCCTTCTGGTACGGCAATACGAACAGCAGAAATGATCGCAGAAACTCGCAGAGGCATGCCTAGCTTGCCCAAAACGACTCGCGAAACTATTCCTGGCGCACGAGGCGCTAATTATTTACATACTCCTATTCACTCAGTACGATTGCCAGGACTAGTTGCACA
Organism: Gammaproteobacteria bacterium; assembly: GCA_025451335.1. Classification (GTDB taxonomy): domain Bacteria; phylum Pseudomonadota; class Gammaproteobacteria; order DSM-16500; family DSM-16500; genus JAJPGW01. The sequence continues at coordinate 14,253 of JANWKO010000185.1, read as the reverse complement.
TCAGCAAGTTATTTTTGGTGAGCTCGGCGAAACATTAACATTGCGTCATGATTCCATCGATAGACAATGTTTTATGCCGGGCGTGATTTTGGCTTGTAAAAAAGTGATGGAATTACAAAAATTGGTTTACGGTTTGGAACATATTCTGGATTAATGAGAAAATAGTTGTTACCGCTTTTGCAAGTATATAAGCGGCAACAACTATTGACGCAATGGCGCAATTTTTTGGTTAATCCATTGAGTTTTCAGCAGTACATCGTACCATCGCCCAGCCCGGGCCTAGTGCATCAATATTTATATAACCATCTTCATCATTAAACGTGCCCAATATTAATATGTCTTTCTCTGGTTGATTTTGTTTTAACTCAACTCTTTGGAAAGGAAACTTAAAATCACCAAAAGATTTGAAACCAATAAGGATTTCACTATTTTTTAGACTTAAATGACATTTGTATAGTGTGCCTAATTTTTTCTTTACAGGTACAATGACTGTATCCTTTGAAAGTAAACATTCATTTCCAAGTTTGCATAAAATCGGATCCGCAAATGCATTAACAGTTAGTGTTATAAATAAGAAAAACGCTGCGATTAATCCTAGACTTGATTTTATTTTTTCCATTATTACTAACTCCACATGATATTTATTAGAAGTTGGATCATAATCGTTACGCGCTTTTATGCAAGAAAAAAATGTTCCACCAGGGATTCGAATTTCACAATATCCATTTAGTCTGTATGATAGTATTGTTTCGATCCCTATTTATATGGCGGGTGAAATCTCAAGACTGGCAAATGGAATTTGAGAATCACATCTTACAAGATGAATCTTTAAATTCAACAGACAATACTGACGAAGACTTTTTTTCCGTTGTGAACATACTGACAGTAGTGACAGGTGAAGCTGATTCTGATTTTAATTCAATGTCTGATTTTTTAAATGTTGGAATAGGATGATCATAAGGAGCACCTATAATCACATCTAGTTCATATTTATTTGTAGTCGGACCTTTTTCTAAATGATTTTTATGTTGTTCAAAAACTGAATTTAATTTCAAACCAGGAGTATCACTGGGCCTCCTCTCCCCGATAATCATAAACACGCACAGACCGCGCCCCTGTTAACTCAGCCATTCCTGTAACACCTTCTTGTTTTTTAACGTGATGCAAGCCCATTAATGCCATCCATTTGCACTTCTTCACCGCCATCTCTCTTGCAATAATTTTACTGGCTGTAAAATTCATCGACCTAAGGCGAAAATTATCCGCCGGCTCGTCAGATAGAGAACCATTAAGGATTTGATGGCCCTCGTTAATACACATTTCTTGTTTAATTAAATTGCTTAATCTTATATTTTTTAAAAATTAATCAATTGATTTTAAACGTTTCTTCTTGAGTAACATGTATTTTGAGGCAACGATGCTGATTATATTATGAACTTAAGTAACATTTATTTTTGAGGCAACTGGTCCTTTGTACGCGAATTCCAGATAAGCAACCTAACACCCTGAAGATGTTATTTGCACTTATGTGTGATTCTCGTTTTGGGTTTTGAAAATTCACAATCCTTTGATTTTATTAAAATTATACTTAATTAAAGAGCAAATTTAGGTCAAAAAATACACAAAATGATTGACTAAATTTTAGCCATTCTATATCATGTTAACATTGTTGTTTAATAAAACGAGGTTTTTTATGTTTGGCTCATCTTTAAGTACAAGTTCTTCCGGTTCTTTAAGCGCGCATTCATTTAATAACAGTTATGGTGGACAGCAGCCTACATTACCGATGATGCCACCTATGTCTTTGGACACCATGAGCCGACTTGGACAACCATCTTCATTACCAATGATGCCTCCTATGCCTTTGGATGCCGTGAGCCAACTGCTCAACCTTATTAGTGGCCAACCTTCATTGGGATTGCCAATGCCATCTTCTTTGGACATGCAACTGCTCAATCTAATTTATGCTAATCAAAGGATAGCTTTAGGCTCCGGGCAATTTGGTTTTCCAGCCATGATAACTGGACAACATACCGGCTCTCACGCCGCTGCACCGTTAGTTTCGCAAACTGCTCAGACTCATCCATCAGTTACTCTTGTTGAAAAAACACATAAAAAATCAACATCGGATCGCAAAGCTAAGGCCAAAGGATCACATAAATCTAAACCAAAGCAAATTAAAGCAAAAAGGGTATTGCCCAAAACACAATTATCGCAAAGTCAGGCAGAAATAGCGGATGATCATCATCGTCGTCATGATTTTACTGACCCAGCTGCAACAAGATCCAGACTTGCAATGCTTCCTGAAACAAAAATTTATATTGAATCAAATGAGAGTGACACGCAAGAAATTAAAGATATCATAAATGCTTTGAATGAAGTTATAACTTGTGAAGAAGATCGAAAAATAATACGCAAAAATAATAGAGGAGCCCCACATCTTATTAGACAACTTAAAACATTAAAAGAACAGAAAATTCCTAATTTACTAGACAAATTAAGCTTTGCAAAGAGCATAAAATTTTCAATTAATAAGTCTTTAAATAGAGTTTTACAAACATTATATACAAATTGTAACGAAAAAAGTTTAACTTGGGATAGCTTCATTCAAGGAATTCTAAATGAATTGAGAAAACAGGTTGTTGATGAAATACGAAAAGCATCTGTAATACCAATTGCAGATCATTCAGTAAGTGGCTCAGATGCAGATGCACCCCTCCCTGTTCCAGCACCTGTAGATGATCGTGATTCAGGAATGGGAAATCCCGCTGAGCTTCCTTTTGCAGCTCCTGCTGATGATAGAAGCTTGAGATTAGACACTGACTCAAGATTAACACCTGCAACTGCATTTATTTCTCCGGGCGATCCAGATGGCGATTCTACAATGCGCGCAGCTTTACCAGATAGCGTTTCCACAATGCACGTACCCCCAGATGAAAAGAAAGACAGCTCAACACCTGTTTCAGCAAGGGCTCCTCAATATACATCTCTTTGGGTATCTGTTGAAGATGCTCCTCAAAGACTTTCCCAAGAAGAATCCATACTTTCAATGGCTCTTGAAGGTCAAACACTTTTTAAACCAAAATCACTTGAAGCCACTAATGACCCGTACAAATTTATAAGAGACAAAAAAAGGTCTCAGAAAATTTGCCAGGAAATGGATGATCATCTAAATGCTTTACGCGATAAAAAACTTCAAAATCTAATATCTATGAAGAATGGAAAATCATAGGAAAAAAGTTACAAAGCAACAACGCAAAAAAACAAAGGGCATCAAATGATGCCCTTATGTTTAGCAAAAACTTGCTTATCTCATTGTTTCGCCTTTTAATGGCATTGGTTGTGGTTGTGGGGTGCAGTTACAACCAACTAACATAACAACAGCAAAAGCACACAAAACAGCAGCTAACTTTTTCATGAAATAACTCCTTTTAAAAGGTAAAAATTCCTAGTAACTCTTGAATTATACTCGCAAATTTATCAGAAATAAAACAGAACTTTTAAACACGAGTTTAAGGCGCATAATTTAGCCATACCGGCATAATACGATTTAAATAATCCATAAATTTCCATAAACCAACGCGATACTCTACCATGCCAAACGGATTATACTTGGCCTCTGGAAAAGCAATCCCTAAACCAAATAATCCAGGCGCAATGATTCCGGTTTGCTCAATGTATTTCATATGCGCCAATTCATCCACAACAGGTAACGTGCGACGATTAAAGCCGACTGCATAAATCACCTTATCGCATTGTGGTAAATAATGTTCGATATTTTCTTCATTTGAATGCAGTCGTATTAAATTATCAGGTAAATTACCATGTAGATTTTCTCGCGACCATTCCGCTGTTGGTCCTTTCAAACCAGTATCATCGAATAAAATCCAATCGTTTAAATAGACTGCATACAATAATTGATCTTGATAAAAATTAACAATACGCTTAACTGAACAATTCTCAATGAGATTACGAAGTATTAAAACAGCTGAATGCGATGAACCAAAAACGGCGATTGTATCTTCAGAGCGACAAGCTGTCTTAATATTTTCACTATCTAGTGCAATATGCAGAGGAATAATTGGCGGCGCTGATAATGGCAAATTTTTAGGTTCTGCACCATTCGCTAATATCACATTCGTAGCTTGAATTTCAGCGTGACGTAATTTGATTTGCCAAGTCCGTTTATCTAGTTTTAAAGTTTCAGCTATATCTTGAATCGCATGAACTTTTTCTTTGAGATGATGAGTGACCCATTGCAAAGGATCTGCCATTAAACGCAATTCACAAGTTTTATTCACAGGTGCACGTTTCAATGCAAAATCTTCTTGGCAATTTTTGAAATCAAATGCATCACTTGCATATAAAAACTTAAGAAATAACTCAACCTTAGTATTACTTGGCACATTTCGCCAACGTGTTCCAAAATCCCCTACCGTAAAATTTGGATCGATCCAAACTATGTCTTTGGCTTGAATGCCGTTATCGAGTAGTTTGCCCACGGAAGCAATGCCTGCGGGGCCTGCTCCTATGACTGCCCATTGGTAGATAGTAGCCATTATTCTTTTACTTTATAAACTAAATCCAATTCACGTGCTGCTTTCACTTCATCTAAGCGACGCACCGGTAAATTATGCGGCGCATTGTGCAGCAAATCAGGTTGCGTTTTAGCTTCTTCCAAAATTTTAATTAAGGTGTCAGCAAAAGCATCTAAAATTTCTTTGCTTTCTGTTTCCGTCGGCTCTATTAAGAGACACTCAGGAACAAGCAATGGAAAATACATTGTAGGTGCATGGAAATTATAATCTAGTAACCGTTTTGCAACATCCAAAGCAGAAATATGTAACTCTTTCGCTTCATTTTTTAAAGTAATAATAAATTCGTGACTTGCTAATCGAGTAGGATATGCTGGTGTAAAGCCAGCTTGTTTTAAGCGAGCTAATAAATAATTCGCATTTAAAGTTGCAAACTCAGCCACGCGTAACATACCTTCTGGACCTAACATACGTGCATACATATAAGCACGCAAAATAATGCCTGCATTTCCCATGAAAGTGGAAAGACGACCAATAGTTTGTGGACAATCTTTTTCAGTTAACCATCGATAGGTTAACTCCCCAGGAAAATCAAGATCATCTGCTGACGGATTTTTTCCCACTATAGGGGTTGGTAAAAATGGAAGTAATCTATCACAAACCGCCACCGGACCACCGCCAGGACCTCCGCCACCGTGCGGAGTCGCGAATGTTTTATGAAGATTAATGTGCATCACATTAAAACCCATGTCGCCTGGACGAACTTTGCCAAGAATCGCATTTAAATTCGCACCATCATAATACAATAAGCCACCAGCTTTATGCACAATGGCAGCGATTTCTTGAATTTTTTGTTCGAACACACCTAAGGTAGATGGATTCGTCAACATAATACCCGCAGTTTGAGGTCCCACAGCCGCACGCAATGCTTCAATATCCACATTGCCATCTGAACCGGTTGGAATTTCACGCACTTTAAAACCACATTGAACAGCAGAGGCAGGGTTGGTACCATGCGCAGCATCTGGAACTAAAATTTCATCTCTTGCTAAATCACCACGCGCGCGATGATATGCCCGAATCATTGCCACACCAGCAAATTCGCCTTGTGCGCCAGCCATCGGAGTCAAAGACACGCCTTTCATGCCTGTCACAGACTTCAATATTTCCTGAAGTTCATATGCGCATGCCATAAAACCTTGGCTATTCATATCGAGTGACAAAGGATGATGCTTAGCAAACCCTTCCAACATCGCTAAGCGATGCACGCCGCGCGGATTGTATTTCATTGTACAAGAACCCAGCGGATAAAATTGTGTATCGATAGAAAAGTTTTTACGAGATAAATTGGAAAAATGTCTTACGACTTGTAATTCAGAAACTTCCGGCAAAAGCGGCACATCCTGGCGTAAATACTGTGGTGGAATTGCCGTTTTTTCTGCGATATTTCTTGGAACTTGTCCTGCAGCACAGCGACCCGATTTGGATTGCTCAAAGATAAGTTGCGACATAGTTTTGCCCCTTATGCTAATATATTTACTTCTTTACTTTTTTTTTCAGAATTTTTATTGTCGGATAAAACCGTACGTAATTTATCGACAAATAAATTTATATTATCTTCCGTTTTTGTTTCTGTAACACACACCAATAAACATTCACCTAATTCGGGATAATATTTTTGCAATGAAAGACCCGCTTGAATTTTATCTTTTGCTAATTCCTCTAAAACAGTATCTACCGACATCGGTAATCGCAACACTATTTCGTGAAAAACTGGACTATTAAAAATCATTTGCACTTCAGAAATTGCAGCTAACTTTTCTTTTAATAAATTCATATTTTGATGCGAAGCTAAGGCCACTTTACGCAACCCTTTAGGTCCCATCAAGCTCATATATATCGTACTAGCAGTAACAAGCAATCCCTGATTCGTGCAAATATTTGAAGTCGCTTTAGCACGACGAATATGTTGTTCGCGAGCTTGCAGCGTTAATACAAAACCCGGCTTGCCATCCTTATCAACGGTTCGTCCCACAATACGCCCCGGCAATTGGCGAACAAAATCTTTTTTACAACATAAAAAACCATAATATGGACCACCTGATGAAAGCGGCACTCCGAGCGGTTGGCCTTCGCCACAAGCAATGTCAGCGCCATCTTCACCCCATTGCCCAGGTGCTTTTAATAAGGCCATTGCTAAAGGATTTACAACCCCGATTGCCATACCACCATGCTGATGCGTCCAATTTGTTAACATATCCACATTTTCTAACACACCAAAAAAATTGGGTTGCGGAATCACTAAAGCCGTGACATCTTGTCCAGAAAATTTTTCCAATATATCTAGCGTCACAGTTCCAGTTTTTTCATCAAACGGAACTTCTACAATGTGTATATCTTGCTGACTCACTATCGCTTTTACTACTTCACGATAATGCGGATGAACCGTTTTCGGAATCAAAATTCGTTGCTCTTGTTTTTTCTTGTTTGAGCGCGCAGCCATTAATATAGCTTCAGCCAATGCCGATGCACCATCATAGAGAGAAGCATTAGAAACATCCAATGCCATCAAACTCGCCATCATGGTTTGATATTCGTATAGCAATTGCAATGTACCTTGACTCGCTTCTGCTTGATAAGGTGTATAAGCTGTCATAAATTCACCGCGGGTCGTTACTTCCCAGACAGCAGCTGGAATATGATGTTCGTATGCGCCCGCCCCAATAAAACATTGCAAATGGTTATCTTGAAGTGCACGTTCATGCATCAAACGCGACAATTCCATTTCATTTAAACTAGGCAAAACTCCTGCCAAATTGGTATTTCGCAATGCTGCGGGAATTTCTGCAAATAAATCATTAATGCTGGCAACATTAATGGTTTCAAGCATTTCTTGGACATCTTGTTCAGTGTGCGGGATAAACGGCATAGTCAACACCTCAAGTTCTATTCTTTATATAAAGTCTTAATGTGCTTCAGAAGCAACTTGTTTAGTATATTGATCCGCATTCAATAATTGTTTTTGTTCACTTTCAAATGGACGAATACGGAATAACCATCCTTTACCATAAGGATCTTCATTGATGAGTTGTGGATTTTCTAAAACAGATTCGTTAATTTCTACCACTTCACCTGCAACGGGACTATACACATCGGCAGCTGCTTTAACTGATTCTACTACTGCGCATTCTTGACCATTTTCCAGATTGGATTCCGGTTCAGGAAGTTCAACATACACTAAATCACCCAACATACATTGTGCATGATCTGTAATCCCAACGGTAAGTACATCTTCATCTTGGCGTACCCATTCATGGCTTTTTGAATATTTTAAATTGTTTGGCACTTTATTCATCACTCGGTTACTCCATCTATCTGAAATAATTTAAATGCAATTTTCCCTTGCTTCACAAAAGGTGGTTTGATGACTTGAACAGGCACTTTTTTTCCACGCATGTCAACAAAACATTGTCTTTCTGTTTCTGATGGAACACGCGCCAAAGCAATACCTTTATTTAAAGTCGGCGAAAAACTTCCACTGGTAATTTCACCTTCTCCCACTCCCTCTACAATAACTTTTTGGTGATTACGCAACACACCTTGTGTTTCTAAAACTAAGCCAACCAAACGCCGTTTGACTCCAGATTGTAATTGCTCTTCTAATGCAGCACGACCGATAAAGTCACGATCGTTGGGTTCCATCATGACAGTCCAGGCTAAGTTAGATTCTAATGGAGTAACAGCTTCATCCATATCAGAGCCGTATAGATTTAACCCAGCCTCTAAACGTAGGGTATCGCGCGCACCTAACCCACAAGGTTTGATATCAGCATTGAGGATCCTTTGCCAAAATTCAGCGGTAGTTTTTTCGGGTAACATAATTTCAAAACCATCTTCACCAGTATAACCCGTTCTGGCAACAAAATAATCATCTACAGCGACGGCATGGAATGGCTTTAATTCTAGAATCTTTTGCACAGCAGTGGCAGGAAATAATTGCGTTACCTTTTCTCTCACTTTTGGACCTTGAATCGCTAACATAGCTAAATCAGTGCGTTCGATCAGGGTAAGTTGATAAGATATTGCATGTTTTTGTAACCAATCTAAATCTTTATCATGAGTCGCAGAATTAACGATTAAGCGATAAAAATCATCGGAAATTTTATAAACAATTAAATCATCGATGACCCCGCCTTGCTCATTAAGCATGCAAGTATACAAAGCTTTACCAGGAACTAATCGATCAATATTGTTTGCTAAAAGATAACGCAAATAAGGGGTTACTTCTCTGCCTTTTAAATCAACTATAGTCATGTGTGATACATCAAAAACGCCCGCGTCTTGACGGACTAGATGATGTTCTTGAATTTGAGATCCATAATGCAAAGGCATATCCCAGCCCGCAAAATCCACCATCTTTGCATTCGCTTTAAGGTGGCAATCATATAAGGGTGTGCGTTTTGCCATAAAATACCCTCTCCCTTTTGTTTTATAAAGGAGAGGAAGTATACCGTATAGTGAGTCAAAACAGAAGCGAGAGATCATAAAACTATTAACACTTCCAAAAATGTGATGTGATACATACCACAAGAAATATTAAGATTTTAAAAAAGAGCTTTTATGTGCCAGAGTACATTTTTTAAACCAAAAGAACCACATAAAATCGAGGATGAGAAAAAAATTAGAAAACTTCCTCCTTTAAGCCAAACCACTCCCGAAGACAAAAGAATTGTATCCGCCCTGAAATGGGTTAAAAAACCTTTTCATTTCAAATTAGAAGAGTTAAACGAAAAATCTCTCGCAAAAATCGCTCGCAAAACCAATGGAGCGACCATTCATTTTTCTGGAAATTGTACAGTTTTAGCTTTCTCACTTTTATACAACCTGTTAACAAACAAAACAGAATTAAAAGGAACAAATACGTATCCTATTTACAGACCTGTTAATTCTGAACAGGCAGAGCAAATTATATTAGGCAAGAAAGCAACACCAATAAAATGGGGAATATCAGAGATAGAAAAATTTGCCCCTGAAATTTTATCTCGTTTCAAATCCAGTGGAGAAAGGTTTTTTCTTGTAGCAATGAATTATTTAATTTTTGGAAAACCAGGTGGGCATATATTTAATGCTGTTGTCGTTGGTGAAAAAGAACATGCGCGCGTCATTTTTGTTGACGCATGGAATACGCTAACATCACCTATCGATTCTCCAGAATCTCTCGTAAAAAAATATCGAAAGAAAAAATTTTTAGCGATAATTTATTCCAGCCCAGATTCGATTGCACAATTGGAAAATCCATTACATCTAGATAAAGAAAACCTAAAATTTGTGCGTAAGCTCTGAAGATTTGAGGGAGCACTTGAAGAAAATTGGCCCCGAATTAGATAAGATGAAAGAACAACTAAAAAGTGATGCTATGACAGCGTTGAACAAAAAGGATCTTCCAGAGCCTCCCTACTAATAGTAAAGTAATATTCAAATCATCCTTATATTTCACTGGCCTCAACAAAGACATTTCCTATATATTGGCAAAGCTTCCCTTGAGCAATCATTTTATCAACTAAACCATTGACATTGGTCATCAATTTTTTATTGATTTTATCGGGATGAAAGCAAGAAAAAGATTTGAAAATTCTTTCAGCAACGACCTCTCCTAATCGAAAATCTTTTCTGCTTCCTATTAAAAGACTGGGTCTAAATATGACTAATTGATTTAAACCCAATTCTTGTAACGCCATTTCCGCATCACCTTTCACGCGCGAATAAAAAAATAACGACCTAGGATTAGCCCCCATTGCTGACACGACAACAAAAGATTGCGCATTATTCGCTTTTGCAATTTTGCCAAAATTAACAATTGCATCATAATCAACTTTTCTAAAATTTTCTTGGCTGCCTGCCGATTTGATAGTTGTTCCTAAACAACAAAAATAAATATCACCTTTAAGCGCATTTTGATGATCCGGTAAATCAGAAAGATCTGAAATGATAATTTCTTTTAACTTTTTATTATCAATCAAAACAGATCGCCTAGAAACAGAAATGACTTGCTGAATTTCGTTATCAGACAATAATTTTTGCAATAACACTGAGCCCACCAAACCCGTTGACCCGATTATAACTGCAATCATAAAATATAACTCCATTTGCGAACCCATATCAACAGCTGGGACCAAATCTTAAAATATGACCAAAGCATTAGTTAACTTTCAAGACCTGACTCCGCATCATGCTAAGCTAAAAACCCTCTTTTTCTTGATTCAGTCGCCAGACTAGCAGACGATGAAGAACCTAAACTAAACTGCTGCACAGGCTGATCGTAAATATCCAAAATATCAGAAAGCGAACATAATGATTTACAAAAATCTTTGAGCTCGGATTTTGGTTTAAAAAATGCAGATGAATCTGTGCGCTGACGTTTAGCTGGTGGCTCATTAGATTGCGCACCAAAGAGATCACTCCACAATCCCCGTTGAGTATCTTGCGCTATTTTCAAGATATTAGTGAATGTTTTCGCCCATAACAAACTATCTTCACTCTTTTCTTCCTTTTCCTTTTTAAGAGAAAGATTCATTTCATTGTCAATTTTTGCATGAATTTCAGAAAATTCATCAGCATTTTTTTCTAATTTAGATTTTAAGTAATCTTTAATTTTTTCAATGACATTCTTAATTAACAACTGACGAAACACTATAGCTTTGTTAGGACCGTCAGACATATCTGACGAATTTTGATCAGAGCCAAGCTTTGTTACATATGCTTTCATATCCTTTTTTAATAATTCTATATCATCGACCAAAGAAATATAAACCATGTAAGGATCTTCAACGAAGATACCCATGATTCTGGCACTAAAAATAGCAGCCCAAATATCTTCACAACGAATATTAAACAATCCAATGCAAAAGATCAGGTTACTTAAGGAATCTTTTTTATCATCCACAAGCATCATTTGTTCATTTTTTTCAAGCTTTTCAATTCTGCAAAAAATATTTCGCTTAGCCGCATTCATCATGGTTTCATTAGCCAAAACACATTTCGCTGACTCAAGAACTATACTTGATCTCTGTTCCGGCGACGGCGCTTTTGCAACCTTAATTTTAAAAAGATTTTCAAACAAAAGATCGAGATCCTTTTCAAACAACAACCCTTCGTGAGCAAGAATCAAAAAGCCACGCATAATGATATAAGCATCCACGTGCATATTGTAATTCTTAAATATATTCAAATTTGGTAATTTAAACTCAGAAGAAGCATTTTCACTTGGCAAAATCGCATGAAGATCAACAACTTCCAATAGACTCTCTTCAAATAAGCGTAGAATCAGCGGATTTTTTAAAGTCATCTTAACTGTATTTAAACTCAAATTTCCATTTTTAAAAGCATTTATAACATATTGTCTTGCTAAAAACTTAGTTTGAGTTTCATTAAGAGAAAGAATAAATTTAAAATCAAGTAAATTCTGTTTTATAAATTTTGAATAAGATATGGTATTAAGCACAGCCCTACAAGAATCTGATAGTTTTAATTTCAATGCTTCTTGCAATGAAATCTTGGGGCCCACCAAGTGAAGCATGCTACGAGCAGATAAGACATTATATTGCTCTGGCGTGATTAATTGCAAAAGCTTAAAGTTTTGTTTATTTTGTTTAGCCAACTTCAGATATTGTGAAAAATTTATTAACAATCTTTCACAAGGCTCAGAAACCTTTGTATTCAATGCCTCCTGCACACTTTGAATAATTTTTTCATCGACCAAACGCAAGATAATGGGAGAAAATAGAGTTTTCTTTTGCTCATCTGTCAGACCCATAAAAATATGAAAATTTTCTTTATTTACTATTTTTAAATAAGTTTGATTCGATAGCACTTGTCTACATGCAAAGGACATTCTCGAAGACAAAACTTCTTTAGGAGTTAAAATTTCTTTTCCCACTAAATTGGCAAAAACATCAGTTAACAATTTCTCACTTTGCTTATCTGTTAAAGAAAGAAAAAAATTAAAATTATCTTTGTTCAGCACTTTGTAATAATTTTTATTATCAAGCACCTCATTGGTCGCACGCGACAACCTTAAAATTATCGCTTGATCAGGTGTAATAACTTCTTTGTCGAATAATCGAGAAATTTGCGGGGATAGCAAAATACCACAATGAGTAAATGTAGCATAAACAAAAAAATGAAAATATTTTGGATTTTTTTGCACAACGCGAAAATAAGTAGGATGGTCTAACAATTGTCGCCTTGTTTCGCCGAGATTCAACCATAAAGCTTCCTCCAAAGAAAGCCATTCTTTGCATACCAAAAATGCCACTATGGAAGTGGAAAGATTTTTAGTTTGTTCTGGCGTTATTTTTTCAATTTGAGCATACGTTATTTTTTTATTCAGCAATAATTCAAGATAAGCTTGATTGTCTATAATTGCACGACATTGCGCTGTCATTCTTTTAGCTGTGCGAAATTCAATTATTTTTTTATCAATCAATTGAATGACATGTGGTGACAAAAGATTTTTGCTATTTTCGGTTAAACTCATGAGATCCCTTTGGCTAATTTCATCTTTTAGAAATTTATTACAATAAAAAGGATTTTCCAAAATAGCTCTTTGTTCTTTCGATAAATATTTTGCAAAAGAAAACGTTAATTTATTTTTTTCAAGCAAATCCATTACAACAAATGAAATTAAATTATCATATGTTTCAGAACTCATACGATTAACTTCATTAATTTTAATTATTTTGTTTTTGATGGCATTAAAATAATAAGGATAGGTAATCAAATCTTTTGTATAAAATGATATTTGCTCGATATCATGTATAGTTAAAATCTTTTCCTCAAGTAAAAATTGTATCAAAGTTCGCTGAGCGATATATTCCGCGCGATTACTTAACTTATCTTCATCCTCAGATTTTGCTTCATCTCGTTCACGTGCAGTTTTAAAAGCTTCTAAGGTTTCATCATAATCATCTCGAATAACTTTATTTTCTGGAGAAATATTAATTTCGATATTCAGATGATAAGAAAAGTATTCTCCCCTTTCATCGACAACATGATCATCAACAACGTTATACTTAAAGATACGATCACGATTCGGCTCTTGGAATGGCTCATCCCAAGTAAATTGCGTGCTATCAGAACGAAACACATTGTCAAAATAAGGCTGTTTTTGCTTGATTTTTTCCAAAATGGCTTCTTTATTCCAATCTAGCTTAAATGCTTCATCCTTGCTTTCCATTTTTTGTTTTGCAGCTGTCTCTGCTTCTTTCAATTTATTTGTTGCTAAATCTAAAATGCAAGTTAATACATCACCAATGGTGATAGGAACAAGCGGCGCTTTTGATTCTTCTTTTGAAGCCATCAGCTCTACACGCTGTACATAACTCATCGGACGTGTAATACATTTTTGTAATGTAAAGTACGGGACATCTTTTTCATCTTTGATTTCAAGCTCAAACGCTTGTTTCAGTTTTGCAGCAGCGATTTTTAATGGTACTGGCTCAGTTGGCAAATCAAACAAATGTTCAATACAGGCGTTAACATGGCTTTTTTGTGATTCTGTTAATGGCATATGTACACTCCTTGCGCTATTTGGGCCATTTTAAAATCACGTATGATATGCACGATTAGATTAAGGAAGTCTTAAGAAAGGCAGTATTTTTAAAATTGGTTGCCTCACTCGTAATCTCTTGTTTCTATTTGATTTTTCCATATAGACAGG